>CAYIHQ010000014.1:2750-17389 GCA_964362905.1 uncultured Ignavibacteriaceae bacterium | reverse complement strand
GCTCGTCTTCTTCGTGATGACGGTCGCCGCGGCGGAGGCCGCCGTCGGGCTGGCCATCATCATCGCCCTCTACCGACGGAAACAGACGCTGAATCTGGACGAGATAAACATCCTGAAATGGTAAATCCCCGACGCTGATGCCATGATCCCGTACGCCCCCCTGATCGTTCTTTTTCCGCTGGCCGGCTTTCTGTTGATCGGCCTGTCTGGATGGAAATACCGTTCCGAACGCCTGCTCGGCATCGTCGGCAGCGGTACCGTCGGCCTGTCGTTCGCCCTTGGCGTCGGCGTCTTGTTTGAGATGATCGCGCTCCCTGTCGATGCCCGGCGCTGGTCGGTCGAACTCTTCCCGTGGATCGATGCATTCACTGGCACCGCCGGCTCCTTCGGCGTGTCCGTCGGCTATCAGTTCGATCAATTGTCCATCTTCATGACCCTCGTCGTCACCGGGGTCGGATTCCTGATCCACGTGTATTCGATCGGCTACATGCACGGAGATGCGGGCTACTGGCGGTTCTTCGCCTACATGAATCTGTTCATCTTTGCCATGCTCAACCTGGTTCTGGCCAACAACTTCCTCCTCATGTTTCTGGGGTGGGAGGGGGTGGGACTCTGCTCGTATCTTCTCATCGGATTCTGGTACGAAAAGACCTTCACGGGCGATGCGGCCAAGAAGGCCTTCATTGTCAACAGGATCGGAGATTTCGGATTCTTGCTGGGCATGCTCCTGATCTTCAAGACCTTCGGCAGCCTCGAGTTCACAGCGGTCATGAGCGGTGCCAGCGTCATGACGGCTGGTTCGTCGGTCGCATTCTGGATCGCGCTCCTGCTGTTCGTCGGGGCCACGGGCAAATCGGCGCAGATCCCGTTGTTCGTCTGGTTGCCCGATGCGATGGCGGGCCCGACGCCGGTGAGCGCGCTCATCCATGCGGCGACGATGGTCACGGCGGGCGTCTATATGGTGGCCCGTTGCGCGCCGCTCTACGCGTTGGCGCCCGACGCCATGATGATCGTGGCCGTGGTCGGCGGCGTTACGGCGGTGTTCGCCGCGACGATCGCTTTGGTGCAGAACGACATCAAGAAGGTGCTAGCGTACTCGACGGTCAGTCAGCTGGGATACATGTTCCTCGCGATGGGGGTGGCAGCGTTCAGCGCCGGCATTTTTCACGTCGTGACCCACGCCTTCTTCAAGGCGCTCCTCTTCCTGGGCTCCGGCGCAGTCATTCACGCCTTGCACGATGAGCAGGACATTCAGAAGATGGGAGGACTCCGGAAGTACCTTCCTGTCACATGGGCGACGTTCCTCATCGGAGCCATCGCCGTCGCCGGCATTCCTCCGTTCGCCGGGTTCTTCTCCAAGGACGAGATTCTGTGGTATGCCTATTCGAGCGACCTCGGCTCTCCGATCCTCTGGGTGCTGGGCGCCGCGGGTGCCTTGATGACGGCGTTCTACATGTTCCGCCTCGTCATTCTCACGTTTGAAGGGAAGGAACGGTTCGACCATCATCACGTCCATCCGCATGAAGCGCCGAAGAGCATGACGGTTCCACTCATGATCCTGGCTGGACTGTCGGTAGTCGGCGGATTCCTGGGCGTGCCGCCGAGTCTCGGCGGAAGCAACATCATCGAGCATTGGCTCGACCCGGTCTTTGAGCCGGCGCGCCGTACGCTGATGCTGGCATCGCACGATGTCCATTCGATCGAATACATTCTGATGGCTGTGTCGGTCCTGATCGCCGGAGGCGGCATCTACCTGGCATGGCGCTGGTACATTCAAACCCCGGACATGCCGGCACGGTGGGAAGAGCGGTTCCCCAGGATCTACCGCGTGTTGTTCAACAAATACTACGTCGACGAGGCGTACGACGCGGTGGTGGTGCGTCCGATCCAGACCTCGTCGGACCGGTTCTTGTGGAAGTTCTTCGACGTGGTTGTCATCGACGGCGCGGTCAACGGATCGGGCCGTGTGGTGGACCTGACCGCCCAGTGGCTTCGTCGCATCCAGACCGGTGTTGCGCAGTCGTACGCGGTCATCCTCGTCGGCGGCATTGTGTTCGTCGTTACGGCGTTGTTGTTCTTCTGAACCATGGAATTGGCTGACGTCATGATCCCTTCCCTCCTCAGTTGGACCATCTTTCTGCCGCTCGCCGGCGTGGTCGTGCTGGCCTTCATGAAGAACGAACACGTGCAGGCCGCGAAGATGACGGGGTTCGTCACTTCACTCGCGACGTTCGCCGTGTCCCTGGCGCTGTGGTCGGGCTATGACGCGGCGAACCCGGCGTTCCAATTCGTCGAGCAGGTGCCATGGATCGCCTCGCTGAACATCAGCTACCATGTCGGCATCGATGGGATGGCCCTCCTCCTCATCCTGTTGACCACGTTCTTGACGCCGATCGCGCTCCTCGGCACGTGGAAATCGATCCATCACCGGATCCGCGACTACACGATCATGGTCCTCCTCCTGGAAGTGGGGATGACGGGTGTCTTTGCCGCGCTCGACCTGTTCCTCTTCTACATGTTCTGGGAGGCGATGCTCATTCCGATGTACTTCATCATCGGTATCTGGGGTGGTCAGGATCGTGTATACGCCGCCGTGAAGTTCTTCCTGTATACGCTCTTCGGATCGTTGCTGATGCTTGTGGCTATTCTGGCGCTGGGCTATTATGCGTCCCAGCAGCCGGGCGGCCAATTCACCACGGACCTGACGGTCCTCTATGGTGTGGGGCCCCGTCTGGCCGGCAGCATTCAGCTCTGGTTGTTCCTCGCGTTCGCCCTCAGCTTTTCGATCAAGGTTCCCTTGTTCCCGCTGCATACGTGGCTTCCCGACGCGCACGTCCAGGCCCCCACGGCGGGCAGTGTTTTGCTGGCCGGTGTCCTGCTGAAAATGGGGACGTATGGTTTTGTGCGCTACTGTCTGCCGTTGTTCCCATCGGCATCCCTGGCGGCCATGCCGTACATCTCCGTCCTGGCCGTGATCGGCATCGTGTATGGCGCGCTCGTCGCCATGGTGCAGACGGACATCAAGAAGCTCGTCGCCTATTCCTCGGTGTCGCACCTGGGATTCGTGGTGCTCGGCATCTTCTCGATGACCGAGGAAGGAATGCAGGGCGCGATCATCCAGATGGTCAACCACGGCCTCTCGACAGGAACGCTCTTCCTTCTGGTGGGAATGGTCTATGACCGCACCCACACGCGTGCCATCGGCGACTATGGTGGATTGGCAAAGGTGATGCCCGTGTTCGCGGTTGCGATGCTGTTCGTTTCGTTGTCGTCGATCGGACTTCCGGGCTTGAACGGGTTCGTCGGTGAGTTTCTGGTGATGCTCGGTGCGTTTCGATCTCCGGCCCTCGGTTCGATGGGTTACACCGTGGTGGCGGCGACAGGGGTCATCCTGTCGGCCGTCTACATGTTGTGGATGTACCAGCGCGTGTTCCTGGGTCCCGTGCGGGAAGGGGGGAAGTACCACGGCGAGTTCGTGTTCGACCTCGACCGCCGTGAGATCGGCGTGTTGATTCCGATCGTCCTGTTCGTCGTCTGGATCGGCGTCTTCCCGGGCACGTTCCTCAAGGTATCGGCTGGCACGGCGAAGGGCGTGGTCACGGTGATCGAGCAGGCGCGTCGCGGTGAAATGCCGCGCTATGTCGGAGCTCCCTCCGTGGAGCCGTCCTCCGTTCGATGAACATTCTGCGCCATCGTCGGAAACTGCTGTGGTGGTATGGCGCGGGGTCCGCTCTCGCTCTGGTTGCGGCGAACGCGTTCCCCGGCATGTGGGGCGTCGCGCACGTACCGGTCGTCAACCCATGGTTCATCGCGCCGTTCGTGGCCTTGTTGCTCGGGATCGCTGTCGCGCCGTTTATCGACCGCCACTGGTGGGAGAAGAACTACGACTCGGTAGCGTACGTTCTGGGCACGATGGTGGTGACCTACTATGTGCTCGGACTACACCAAGGGGCACGCGTCGCGCACACGATCATCGAGTACGTCAGTTTCATTTCATTGATCGGCTCCCTGTTTGTGGTGGCGGGCGGGATCCACATCGGTGTCCGGGGTCGGGCTACGCCGGAAGAAAATGTCGTGGTCTTGGGTCTGGCCGGGATGCTGGCCAATGTTCTGGGGACCACGGGCGCGTCCATGATCTTCATCCGTCCGTTCCTGCGAATGAACAGGTCGCGCTTCCGACCCTATCATGGCGTGTTCTTTATTTTCATTGTGAGTAACATCGGCGGGGCACTGACGCCGATCGGTGATCCGCCCCTGTTCCTGGGGTATCTCAAGAGCATCCCGTTCTTCTGGGTGGCGGAGCGGGTAGGTCTAATCTGGATCCTGACACTGGCCCTCGTGCTTGGTGCCTTCTATGCGCTTGATCGGCGGTCGTTCATACGATTGAAGCATGCGGCCCAGGAGGCCGCCCGCGCGCCGGACGAGACCCGTGTGACGGGCGTCCACAACATCCTGTTCCTTATCATCATTCTGGGGGCGGTGTTCATCGACGAGCCTGCTCCACGAATGCTCAGAGAGGTCGTGATGTGGGGAGCTGCGTTGGGATCCTTGCTGACCACATCTCCGGAAGTGTACAAGCGGAACGAATTCACATTTGCACCCATCCGGGAAGTGGCAGTCCTGTTCATCGGTATCTTCTTGACGATGATGCCCGCCCTCGATTGGCTGGAGTTGAATGCCGCCAGGGTGGGGATCTCGACGCCGGGAGAGTTCTACTGGGGGACAGGCCTGTTGTCGAGTTTCCTGGATAATGCGCCGACATATCTGACTTTTCTCAGCGCGGCTTTCGGTTTGCACGGCGCGTCGTTGGATAATCCGATGCACATGCTGGCCGTGCTGGGGTCGGCCACGCCGGAATCGATGGGATTGACGAATCCGCTAGCGGCCGGCATGCAGATGGTGAGTACTGTCACCCCGCTGTACGTTGTGGCGATCTCGGTCGCTTCGGTGTTTTTCGGCGCGTGCACCTATATCGGCAACGGCCCGAACTTCATGGTCAAGTCGATCATCGAGTCGTCACGTTTACCGATTCCTGGTTTCTTCGGGTATATGTTTCGCTACTCCATCCCGGTGTTGCTGCCGGTGTATGCCCTTGTCTGGTACCTGTTTTTCCGGGTCGCGTAGGCGGCACGGTTCACCGGCGGGCGGTCGACCGCCCATCTCCAGCAGAACGGTATGATCACTGCCACAGATTTCACGCTTGCGATGCCGCTGGTCGCCCTCACGGCGACGGTCTTGTTGGTTATCATCGCCGAGGCGGCCACCGTCGGCCGCGCACCTTTCTCCTACGTCCTGACGATCCTCGGACTCGTGGTCACCGGGCTCCTGGCGGGCCTGAACATGCGCCTGCAGGGAGAAGCGTTCAATGGTATGATGGTTACGGATGCGCTCACATCCTTCATGACCATCCTGTTCGTGTTCGCCGGAGTGATCACGTCGCTGGTGGCTCGGCCCTACCTGGAGAAACGGAATGCCCATCGGGGCGAGTTCTACATTCTCCTGCTGTTCTCCATCATCGGCATGGTCCTCATGGCGTCGGCCAACGATCTTATCACGCTGTTCCTCGGGATCGAGCTGATGTCGGTGTGCCTCTACGTCCTTGCAGGATTCGAACGCACCAAGGACCGGCAGAACGAGTCCTCCCTCAAGTATTTTCTCCTCGGTGCATTTGCGACGGGATTCCTTCTGTACGGTATCGCCCTCATCTATGGGGCGACGGGCAGCACGAGCCTGACGGTCATTGGGAACGCCTATGCGGGCATCGCGAATCAACAGCTCTTCCTGCTCGGAGTGGCATTGCTCATCGTGGGTCTCGGCTTCAAAGTGGCCGCGGTGCCGTTCCACATGTGGGCTCCGGATGTGTATGAAGGCGCACCCACCGTGGTGACGGGTTTCATGGCGACAGGGGGCAAATCGGCTGCGTTCGCCGCCCTGATTGCCGTGATGCTCCGGACCTTTGACATCGGCGGCAGCGCTACGTCCGACGTGCTGGCCTTGCTGGCGGCGGCCTCCATGATCGTGGGAAACGTCGTGGCTATCGCTCAGACGAATCTCAAACGTATGCTGGCATATTCCTCCGTGGCCCACGCCGGCTACTTGTTGGCGGGCATCGCCTCGGGGTCTCCCGAAGGTGCCGCTGGAGTGGTGCTCTATTTGACCGCCTACACGGCCACAACGCTCGGGGCCTTTGCCGTCATCGCCTGGCTCGAGCAACCGAACGACGAGGGAACTACGCTGGACGATTACGTCGGACTGAGCAAGCATCAGCCCGTTCTGGCGGCGCTCATGGCACTGTACATGTTCTCTCTGACCGGTATTCCGCCCTTTGCCGGCTTTGTCGGGAAATACTATGTGTTCATGGCGGCCGTCCGTGCGGACCTGACCTGGCTCGCGGTCATCGGCGTCCTGACGAGCGCCGTGTCGGCGTTCTACTATCTGCGCGTCATCGTCAACATGTATTTCCGCGATCGCGACGGGGAGCCCCTCCCATTGCCTCAGCTTCCGGTGATGGTGGCGCTCGGTGTGACCGCGGCGCTGGTTGTGGCGGTCGGCATCTTGCCGTCGCTCGTGCTTCAACTGATAAGTCACGCACTCTAAGCCAATCCCCCGGACAGCCATGCAAACGGTTGTCTCCTCATCGGACATGCGATGGTGCGACGCGACCACCATCCGCGCCTTCGGCGTACCCGGCCTTCTTCTGATGGACCGTGCGGGGACCAGTGCGGCTCATGTCCTGTTGAGCCGGTTTGCCCCGCTTGCCGATCGTCCCGTGACCATCGTCTGCGGCGGCGGTAACAACGCCGGGGACGGCTTTGTCGTCGCTCGCGTTCTCGCCAATCACGGGGCGCGCGTCACCGTCGTCCTGTGCGCTCCGCCCGGACGACTGCGCGGGGACGCAGCCGCCCACTTCGCTCTCCTGCGTCGCGAAGTCAGGTCGCTCGGCAAGTGCCTCACTATCACGTCACCTCTGAAGAATCGTTCCCGATCCGCCGTGCCTCCTGCTCTCGTCGTGGACGCGCTCTTCGGCACGGGTTTCACGGGTACGCCCCGTGGCGCACACGCCGCGGCCATTGCCTGGATGAACGCCGCTCGCGCTCCGGTCGCATCACTGGATATTCCATCGGGAATAGATGCAACCACAGGTTGTGCAGCGGGAGAGGCAGTGCATGCCTCCACGACCGTGACCTTCGGTCTCCTGAAAACCGGCCTTCTGCTGAATGAAGGGCGCGATCACGCGGGCCATGTTGTGTGCGTGGACATCGGAATTCCCCGGGCCGTCACGAACGACAAGCGTCTCCGCTCGCGGTTGGTGGAGCGCCAGGATGTCGAGTCTCTTCTCCCTGCTCGCCCTCATCGGCTCCACAAATACTCCGCAGGGAAGGTTCTCATCATCGCGGGTTCCCGCGGCTATACGGGGGCGGCGTCACTCGCCACTCTCGGAGCCCTGCGCAGCGGGGCGGGGGCTGTCGTCCTCGCGCATCCTGAGGCGGTCCATGCAGTCCTGGCTCGCAAACTCACGGAACCGATCCTCGTGCCACTTCCATCTACGAGCGACGGGACGTTCTCCCCGGATGTGGCGGATGCGCTTGCCGACCGATTCGAATGGGCCGATGCCGTCGTGATCGGACCGGGCCTGGGACGAACGCAAGCGACGGCCGAGCTGTTGATGAGGGTCTTGGAACGGTACCGGGGCCCGACGGTTATTGACGCCGATGCCCTCAGCATGCTCGCCGAGCTGAATATCCGGCGTCGTGTGGGACGGGATTGGATCCTGACCCCCCACGCGGGAGAATTCGCTCGCCTCGCACAGACGAAGGCAGAGGACGCTGAGAATGATCGGGTGGGATCGGTGCGTGCATATGCACGACGCACCGGCTGGACGACGATCCTCAAAGGGTCACCGACATGCACCGCCGTGGCGGACGGATCGGTGTTCATCAACAGCACAGGAAATCCGGGAATGGCGACGGTGGGCATGGGAGATGTGTTGGCGGGATTGCTGGGGGGGTTGCGCTCGCAGGGCTTGTCGTCGACTCAGGCTGCGTGGGCGGGAGCGTACCTCCACGGACGCGGCGGCGATCTGGCCCGCGAACGGTACGGAGAGCGGTCTCTGCTCGCCTCAGATGTGCTCGAGGCGCTCCCCACGGCTTTTCGCGAGGTCGAAGGGTCATCGTGAAAAAGGCGCTCCTCTACCAGGGTCCGCTGATCGCTTGGGCTGGAGCGATCTTCGTCCTTTCGTCCTTGCCTCAGGTCTCGCGCGTTCCATTGCCGTACCACTTGGATAAGCTCGCGCATGCCGTGGTGTACGGCGTCCTGGCGATCACGGCGCACCGGGCGTTCTTTCGTCAGGCGGGAAGTTCCTGGCTCAGACAACATGCCGCCATTCTGGCCGTCGTCTTTGCTCTGGTGTACGGCGTGACCGATGAATTCCATCAGCAATTCGTTCCGGGACGTGTCTCCAGCCTTCTGGACCTCGTCGCAGACGCCGCCGGCGCAGTGATTACGGTCTCAATTCTTGAATGGAGAATGCAGAAACGTACGTCGGTGACGACCCCGAATTGATTCACCGGCGAAATCCTGGTATATTATCTCCGCGCCGCCGGACACCGTGCCGGCGTTTTTTTGTTCTCTAACTTGGCCTCCCACGAATGTTCAACGTCGTTGCACAGGATGGTCCGGCTCGCGCAGGCGTGCTTCGCACGGACCATGGCGACGTTCCGACGCCGGTCTTCATGCCTGTGGGAACCCAGGGGACGGTGAAGGCGGTCGAGCAACGAGAGTTGGCCGAGCTCGACGCGCGCATCATCCTCGGCAATACGTACCATCTGTATCTTCGTCCCGGAACGGACATCTTGAACCGGCTCGGAGGATTGCACCGCTTCATTTCCTGGGATCGTGCCATTCTGACGGACAGCGGAGGGTACCAGGTCTTCAGTCTCTCAGATCTTCGAACGATTCGCGAGGAGGGGGTGACGTTCCGGTCGCACCTGGACGGGTCATCGCATGTGTTCACACCGGAGCAGGTGGTCGACGCGCAGCGCTCGATCGGTTCGGATGTGATGATGGTCCTGGACGAATGCGCACCGTTTCCGTGCGAGCGGGAGTATGCAGAGCGATCCGCCGATCTCACGAGCCGCTGGGCCGCGCGGTCCCGCGACGCGTTCACGCGCTCGGAACCCCGGTACGGGCATCGTCAGATCCAATTCGGCATCGTGCAGGGGAGCGTCTACGAAGACCTGCGGATGCGAAGCGCGCAGGCGCTCGTGTCCATGGGCTTCGAGGGCTATGCCATTGGCGGGCTCGCCGTGGGAGAATCGGCCGACGCGATGTATCGCATCGTGGAAACGGTTGCGCCTGCATTGCCAGCCGACAAGCCGCGCTACCTGATGGGTGTCGGAACGCCCGAGAATCTGGTGGAGGCCGTCTCGCGGGGAGTGGACATGTTCGACTGCGTTCTCCCGACCCGCAATGGCCGGAACGGCCAGGTGTTCACGTCCGCGGGTTCGTTGAACCTTCGGAATGCCGTTCACCGGGACGACCCGCGCCCCCTAGACGAACGGTGCGGATGCTACACCTGCCGCACGTTTTCGCGGGCGTATCTCCGGCATCTCTTCATCGCCAAGGAAGTGCTGGCGCTGCAACTGGCGACGCTCCACAATTTGACATTCTACCTCGAACTCATGCGTGCCATGCGGTCCGCCATTCTCGAACGCCGATTCGAAGCGTGGAAGACGGCGGCGCTGATACAAAGTTCATCCAGAATCGTCACCCATCCCTGAGGAGGTCCCGTTGAATTCGTTCACACTGCTGCTCATGGCGCCGCAAGGCGAGGGAGGTCCCAGCCTCGTGAGCAACCTCATCCTGTTCGGCAGCATCATCGCCATATTTTACTTCATGATCATCCGTCCGCAACAGAAGCGGGAAAAGGAGCGCCGGGGCATGTTGTCCGCGCTCAAGAAGGGGGACAAGATCGTGACCTCCGGCGGTATGCACGGCACCGTCGTTGGCATCGACGAGAAGACGGTTCTGCTCCAGATCGCTGACAACGTGAAGGTCAAGATCGACCGCGGGTCCATCACGTCGATCGTTCGCGAAGCGGAGCCCGCAACCAAGTAGGCGCAGCCGCACGGCCATGCCAACATTTCAAACCATTGACCAGGCCCTGGAAGCGCTGCGCAAGGGGCGCGTGATCATCGTCGTCGACGACGAGGACCGGGAGAACGAAGGTGATTTCGTGGCGGCCGCCGAGACGGTGACCCCCGAGATCGTCAATTTCTTCGTCCGGGAGGGTCGGGGAGTGCTCTGCGCCCCCATCACGCAAGAGCGGGCCGCGGCCCTCGGCCTTGAACCGATGGTGGAAGCCAACACCTCTCTCCACGAGACCCCTTTTACAGTGTCTGTGGACCACATCCGTGGGACCACTACCGGGGTCTCCGCGGCGGATCGGGCCGCGACCGTGCGTGCACTGGTGAACCCGGCGACCACGCCGGCGGACCTTGCTCGACCGGGACATGTCTTTCCCTTGCGCGCGATGAACGGAGGAGTCCTTCGCCGGGCAGGCCACACCGAGGCGGTCGTAGACCTGTGCCGATTGGCGGGTCTCCAGCCGGCCGGCGTGCTCGTCGAGATCCTGAATGAGGATGGCACGATGGCACGCGTGCCCCAATTGTCCGACCTAGCGGCGCGATTCGGGTTGGTGATGGTCACCGTTCGATCCCTCATCGAGTATCGTATGCAGCGCGAGACCCTTGTGCAGCGGGTCGTGTCGACGCACCTCCCTTCGCGCCACGGGGATTTTCAACTGCACCTTTTCCGCAGCATCACCGACCAGAAAGAGCACATCGCCCTGGTGAAGGGAACCATCGATCCCGAGACGCCTGTGCTCGTTCGGGTGCACTCCGAATGCCTGACGGGCGACGTGTTCGGGTCCTTGCGGTGCGACTGCAATGCCCAGTTGGTCGCAGCCATGGAACAGGTCGAACGAGAAGAGCGTGGCATCGTCGTTTACATGCGGCAAGAAGGTCGCGGGATCGGCCTCCTGAATAAGCTCAAGGCATACAAGCTTCAGGACGAAGGTCTGGACACGGTTGAGGCGAACGAGAAGCTGGGATTTCGTCCCGACCTCCGTGACTACGGGATCGGCGCGCAGATTCTCCGAGACCTGGGTGTTCGCCGTATGCGGTTGATGACCAACAATCCGAAGAAGATGGTGGGCCTCAGCGGATACGGCCTCGAGATCGTGGAGCGCGTGCCGCTGGAGATCCACGCCACGCGGCACAATGAGCGCTACCTGAAGGCCAAACGCGACAAGCTGGGTCATTTGATCCTCATCGAACCAAGGCCGGAGCGGGCGGGGTCCTGACGCCGCCACTTGCGCTTCTGGATGAAATCAGATATGTTATGGGCGTGAAAACCCACCAACGCCGCGATGTTGGCTTTTGTGTTTGAATGAGCCCTCGACCGTGTCGGGGGCGATGTCGTTTTTCAGGAGAGAAGTATGGGCGAAAGCACCAATGGCAACATCTATCTGACCCGTGAGCGGCTGACGGAGCTTGAGTTGGAACTCAAGGAACTCCGGATCAACGGCCGTAGGGACGTCATCCAGAAGATCGCAGAAGCCCGTGGTCATGGCGATCTGAGCGAGAATGCCGAATACGACGCCGCGCGCGAGGCCCAGGCGCATTTGGAGTTTAGGATCTCGAGGCTGGAAGAGACCCTCGCCCACGCTCGCGTCATCGAGGCCGCCGACCTCCCGAACGACAAAATCTACATTCTGTCGCTTGTCAAGCTGCAGGACTTGAAAACGAAAGAGGTGATCGAGTACCGCCTCGTCGCTCCGGAAGAGGCCGATTTCGACAAGAACAAGATTTCGGTCACATCGCCCATCGGCAAGGGGCTGCTGGGCAAGAAGGAAGGGGAGACCGTGACCATCACAGTTCCCGCGGGCACCCTGCAGTATAAGATCCTGGAGATCAGCCGCTGAACCCCTCGTGCCGCGGAATCTCGAACTGAAGGCCCGCATCGATTCGTTGTGCGCCGCCCGCCGCACGGCGGTGACTCTCGGTGCTCGACTCCATGCGGTCATACACCAGACCGATACGTACTTCGTGATCTCACAGGGACGGCTGAAGCTCCGGGAGGTCGATGGCGAGATCGCACAGCTCATTTTCTATGAGCGCGCTTCAGCGGCTGGGACAGCGGGGCGATGGTCCGCATACCTGATCTATCCTGTTCGTTCGCCCGGTCTCCTGCTTGACGCGCTCGCAATAGAGTATCGGATCCAGTCGCAGGTCCGGAAACGCCGGGAGGTGTTCCTCCTGCGGAACGCTCGTATCCATCTGGACGATGTACGCGGACTGGGAACATTCCTCGAGTTTGAAGTGATTGAACGGAACGGGAGGACGCAGGCGGAGCTGTTGTTTGCATCGCTGAGAATCGCGTTTGGAGTGAAGGCGTCGGCGACGATCGCCGGTTCCTACGCGGACATGGCCCGGCGGCCCTTGCGGCGAAAGCGTTGAATACGTATATTTTGGGTGTTCGCAGATGTCGCATGCGGGAATAGCTCAGTTGGTAGAGCGCAACCTTGCCAAGGTTGATGTCGCGGGTTCGAGTCCCGTTTCCCGCTCAACAAGGTAGAAGGTAGAAGGAAGAAGGTAGAAGAGAGAAGCACGAAGTGGAGGACTTTCAGGTGTAGGGATGACTCCACTCGATTGTTGCACACTTCTAACTTCTGCATTCTACCTTTCTCCCTATTTGGCGCCGTACCCAAGTGGTAAGGGAGAGGTCTGCAAAACCTTTATGCGGCGGTTCGAATCCGCCCGGCGCCTCCAAACATCGTAAATTGCGCATTGTAGATTGGAAATTGAGGACCTTCGTTCCTCGCACGGGACCGGCCAAGGGGCTGGTCTTGTTCGTTTTCTGCCCCTCTCATTCTGCCCTTTCCTCCAAACCCACAATCCTCTATCTTGGATTCGCCCCCACCTACAATTTTCAATCTACATTTTCCAATGTTCAATGTTCGGCCGCGGTGGCGGAATTGGCAGACGCATGGGACTTAAAATCCCAAGTCTCGCAAGGGGCATGCGGGTTCGACTCCCGCCCGCGGCACATCTCGACCATCGCAGCAATGGCACAGATCACTTTCGAAGATCTTGTACCGATGCATGGATGGAAACAGTCTCAAGAACGTATCTCGCAACGACGCTGCGACGGCAGCGAATCCAAGTGTGGGAAGAAAAGAAATACGGTCTCTCATTCAACACGTTTCCGCGGCAGTCGCTGCGTCGCCGCGAGAAATGCTCCCTCCTGGGGATGGTATTAGGAGACTGACATGACCCGCGCCGATCAACAGCGACTCTTCGAAGACCTTGTTGGCCAACTCCATCGAATGACCTCGGCGGATCGGGAAGTGTTTCTCGCACTTCAACGTCGGAACAAAGACGACGAGGACCTCGACGCACCCTCAGCATCGCGCCTGGAGCGATTGCACGCGACGTACAAACCCCCCAAATCCAAGAAGGACCTGGAGAACATCTGGAAGAAGATAATCTCCGGACCCATCAAGTCATGATCTCACACTTCTTCGAATGACAATGACGACACCGCCCACCACGACTGCGATGATCCGCTCCTTCCCGCGGGTCTTCTGGGTCTCCAATATCATGGAGTTGTTCGAGCGCGGGGCCTACTATGGCATGAACGCTGTCCTCGCCGTGTACCTTACGAACGCAGTTGCGGAGGGGGGGCTTGGATTCTCCGAACAGTCGGTCGGCTTCCTGCAAGGGCTCGTATACGCTCTGACATATGTCGTTCCGATCCTCGGAGGCGCCTTGGCGGAGCGCTACGGCTATCGCCGCATGCTGTTGGCTGCGTTCTCCCTGCTAGCTGTCGGCTACTTCGCGACCGGCCACATGAGCTCGTACGGTACGGTCTTCGCCAGCCTGCTCGTGATGGCCACGGGCTCCGGACTCTTCAAGCCCATCATCACCGGAACGATCGCACGCACGACACATGAATCCAACTCCGGCCTCGGCTTCGGCATCTATTACTGGATGATCAACCTCGGTGCCTTCCTCGCGCCACTTCTCACCTCCTATCTCAAGGGATTCTCGTGGAGCTACGTCTTCACGGCCTCGGCGGCATACTGCGCGCTCATGTTGTTGCCGACCCTCTTCCTGTATCGTGACCCCGAACGGCCACGGAGCACGAAATCGTTGGCGGAGGTTGCCCGCGGCGCGGCCATGGTGCTGGGCGATGCGCGATTCATGCTGATGATCGTGCTCTATTCCGGCTTCTGGATACTGTACTTCCAGAACTTCGGATCGGTGCTCTGGTTCCTCCGGGACTTTGTGGACACGTCACCCGTCGACAACGCCTTCGCGTGGCTCGGCATCCCCTTCCGGTTCGACGTGGAACATGTCACGGTCCTCAACGCCGGGACCATCATCCTCTTGCAGGTTGTCGTCAGCCGGTTGGTCCAGAAGGCCAAACCCCTGCTCACCATGAGCCTGGGAATGGGACTCGGCCTCGTGGGCTTCGTCCTTCTGGCGTTCGGACTCAACGTGTGGTTCTTTGTGGCCGGTATCGTGGTCTTCTCGATCGGCGAGATGACAGCCCATCCCAAGTACTACAGCTATGTC
>CAYIHQ010000014.1:0-2740 GCA_964362905.1 uncultured Ignavibacteriaceae bacterium | reverse complement strand
TCGGCCTCGTTGCACCTCCGGACAAGAAGGCGGTCTACATGGGATATGCCTTTCTCTACGGAGTGGTGGGGAGTCTGATCGGATCGAATCTCGGTGGCGCTCTCTACGAGTCATCCTTGAAGCCGTTCATCGGCGCGCCGGATGCTCCGGAGGCCGTGCGTCGGTTCTGGCTCATGTTTGCCTTGCTCGATGCCGTCGCCATCGCAGGGTTGATGACCTTCCACCGGTTTTTCTCCACAGATTCTCCAGCCTCCAACGCTCGTGCACAAAAGATCATGCTCGGCGTCTATACGCTCCTGACCGGTATCGGACTCTGGTTCGCGTACCATGCCGGCTTTGCCACCGACACGATCCAATACAAGACGCTGGTACAGGCCATCATCATGCTGGTCATCGGCGGCGGCGGCCTTGCCATCACGTCGCGATCGCGGACCCATCCGGCACACGTTTGACCAAAGGGTGAATAGCATGCGGTATCGGCGACTCGGCGGTACGGGTCATTCCGTCTCGGAGGTAGGATACGGTGCGTGGGGGATCGGCGGCGGCCTCTGGCGCGGCTCCCAGGACGGTGCATCACGACTGGCCCTGCGGAATGCCGTGGAAGGCGGTGTGAACTTCATCGACACGGCCCTCGCGTATAATGAAGGACATAGTGAACGCCTGATCGGAGACCTGGTGCGGGAATGGGGCCGTCCACTGGTTGTGGCGACGAAGATCCCGCCCAAGAACCGCCGTTGGCCCGCGGACGACGGCACTCCGCTTCGCGATGCCTTTCCCGCCGACCACATCCGTCGTTGCACGGAGGAAAGTCTGCGGAATCTGCGGGTCGAGAGGATCGATGTGCAACAGTTTCATGTGTGGTCCGATACCTGGGCCGCCGACCAGGAATGGCAGGATGCGGTCCGAAGGCTGCAGGAAGAGGAAAAGGTGCGGCATTGGGGCATCTCCATCAATGACCACCAGCCGGCCAACGTCCTGCGGACGCTGGACACCGGCCTTATCGCCTCCGTTCAGGTTATCTACAATATTTTCGATCAATCTCCGGAGGAGGATCTGTTTCCGTACTGCCGGAGCCACGACATCGGTGTGATCGTTCGGGTTCCGTTCGATGAGGGCGGACTGATCGGTGCCATCTCCCCCTCGACCCACTTCGAGCCGGGTGATTTCCGGGCGAACTACTTTCGGGGAGACCGCAAGCAAAAGGTTCAGGAACGTGCTGAACGGCTCACGACACTGCTCGGCGATGAGGCCGCAACCCTGCCCGAGCTGGCCCTGCGATTCGTCTTGGGCCACGAGGCCGTTTCCACGGTCATCCCCGGGATGCGATCGGTTCGGCATGTGGAATCCAACTGTTCTGTGTCAGACGGCAGGGTCCTCAATCCCGTCTTGCGCGCGAAGCTCAAAGAACACCGATGGCAAAGGAATTTCTACGGCGCCGAGTGAGGCGGCTGGGGGTGTTTCTCTTGTGTTTCGAGCCGAAAATGGTTATTTTTGTTGCCCGCGCGGGTTCTTAGCTCAGTTGGTTAGAGCGCTACCTTGACATGGTAGAGGTCATAGGTTCGAGTCCTATAGGACCCACAGTACAGACCAGCTCGTGGGCGTTCCCACGGGTCACGTGAGGTGGGGGATTCGTGTGTCTTGTCCACCGGCCTGGGCTAGGCTGGGCGACGCGTCGCACTGTTCGGGGCGCCTTGGGCGTTCCGGAGGAGTACCCGCGCAGCTGGTTGGAGTGTCCCGTCACCGTCCAACGGTCCGGGCGGGTGTCCTTCGTTCCGGTCGTCGTTCATTCCGCAGAGGAGCAATGCCGCAGGTTCCTGATGCCGTGCTGTCAATCGGAGAACGCTGGAGACTATCGGAGTTCGCTCCGATTTTTTTTGTTTCGCCATGGATCAGATCACCATCACATTCCCTGACGGCACACAGCGGGCGTATCCCCGCGGTGTGACCGGACGCGACGTCGCCGAAGGCATCAGCAAGGGCCTTGCGCGCGAAGCGCTGGCCGTCGAGGTCAATGGAGAAGTGCGGGATCTGGCGCGCGCGATCGACGCCGATGCGTCCGTCAGGATCCTGAAGTGGGCGGACGAGGGCGGGAAGTATGCCTATTGGCATTCCTCGGCCCACCTGATGGCTGAGGCGGTCGAATCGCTCTTTCCAGGCACCAAGTTTGGCATCGGACCGCCGATCGAAGCAGGGTTCTACTACGACATCGACATGGGCGGACACACCCTCACGTCGGACGATCTCGGACGCATCGAGGAGAAGATGCGGGAACTGTCCTCCCGCGACGTCCCCTACGAGCGCGAGGTCCGCACGTGGGACGATGCGGTGGCGTACTTCACGAAGAAAGACGACCTGTACAAGTTGGAATTGCTGAGGGACCTCAAGGGACAAACGATCACGTTCTATCATCAGGGGAATTTCACCGACCTCTGCTATGGACCGCACATCCCGTCCACGGGGCGCATCAAGGTCCTCAAGCTCCTAAATGTGGCTGGCGCGTATTGGCGTGGGAACGAAAAGAACAAGATGCTCCAGCGCATCTACGGCATCACGTTCCCGACGCAGAAGGAATTGGACGAGCATGTGTTTCGGCTCGAAGAGGCAAAACGTCGCGACCATCGGAAGCTCGGCCAGGAAATGGAGCTCTTCCTGCTGACCCCCGCCGTCGGAAGCGGCCTGCCCCTCTGGATGCCCAAGGGCACGGTCATCCGCGAGGCGCTGGTCGACTTCCTCCGCACCG
>CAYIHQ010000013.1:15282-17583 GCA_964362905.1 uncultured Ignavibacteriaceae bacterium | reverse complement strand
TGTGGAGCTAATGACGGTGGAGTTGCTCGCTGTGCCCCAGTAATAAAGTCACGCACATCATTTGAAAACTTGATACGCGCAGCCGGGTCATTAGTAGCAGCCGTACCAAAGTTCTCAGCTAATTGCTTCTCGACGTCAGTAATATAACGTTTGAAATGTCTGTGCGAGAACTGCTGAATAGCAGCATCAATCTTGAACACTTCACCATAAGAAGTAGCCGGATATAACCACTTATCCGCAAACTTACCAGCTTCAGTTAAATGCTTACTTACCTTCACGTTTTCACGTAATTTAGCGACAGCTTTCGCGATATCGTCCACATACGGTAACCCGGGGATAAGGGCCATATTAACCTGAGACGCGGCATTCGCTTTGTTTTTAATTGCTGAAGGGCTATAATCCACAGTACCAGCTTCCGCTACTTCAGGAGCAATACCAGCGCCCTCAGGAGGAATGTTATCAGGTAAGTTATCGAAGATAGCAGGTGAAGCTTCAATTGGCACACCGTTAGGATGCATGTTATTGCGAGCAAGCTCAGAGTCAGTTTGTAAGCGTAAATCGTTACCGTTCTTAATAGCTCGACTGATAGCGTGTAACGTCTCGTTATCAGTAATAACGTTAACTTCTGATGCCCAGTTTTCGGGTAATGGAGGATTAACAGATTCAGCTCCCGGCATACGAGTTTGAGTAAATACTAAGTCGCGAGGGATAGCTCCGGGAATACCCTCACTAGGGTCTGGTGCAATAACCGCACCACTAGCATTCAGGAATCCTAATCCGACCTTATCTTCACCATTAGGACCTTCATACTGCACTTTAACCAGTGAACGCGAGCGCAGTAACTGGCCGTTAAGTTTATCACTGGCAGCTTTGTAAACCTTTAACATACCACCTTCTTCGTCCTTCTGCGTCCAAGCAAACACAAGCTCAGGATTCTCAGGAGGAATTAAGTTATCGTGCCAGTCTTGGAATGCACCTTCACGAGTAACCATAGTTTCAGTTTCAGTTAACGCTGAATACAAATCTCTAACCTTAGCATTCTCAGGCCAACCCTGACCTGCGCGACGAGTAGTAATAACAGTCTTATCCGTGGGCCCACTAGCTACAATCTCACCCACTCTGTTATTATGTACACCGTACGTCTTAGGAATACCATCTTCACCAAGGTCTAATACGATAATCTGAGGCTCTAACTCCCCAGTACGGAATCTGGTAGTGATTAAAGTATCCGCTTTAGCTGCTGCGTCATTAGCCAACTTGGCCACGGAAGTCTTGGGCATTAATGCAACAGGTTCAAACACCCGTTTCGGGGTACGCTTAACAATGCGAGCGAATGCTTCCGCTGCCATATCCTGAGGAGCATTACGGATTAGAGCTTGGTCAACTTCTGTAGCAGCAATACGAGCCGCACCTTTTGCACCTTTAATAGTTAAGTTGATAACAGCTTGCACTGGCTTAGACCCAATAACCTTTTGCACAACTTTACCGCCGACAGCTCCTGTAACCGCGCCAGTTGTGATATCACCTTCATCACGTACAGCCTCAGTTAATGCTCCGGCAGCTGCCATACCTTTAGCAGAAATACCTCCAATTAACCACAGAGGCAATTCACTGTAAGCACTAGCCATAACAAGCATTGCCTGTCCAGCTTCAGTGCCTAAGAATGTGCTCTTATCAGCGATTAATTTCTGTGCTACAGGGTCCAATTCTGCCAGACCCTTAGCCATTTCCTCGTCAGTATTGAAGATACCAAACGTTCCCGGTTTAACGTTCCAGCCGGATGCGCCCACTAATGGATAGACCAAAGTTTCGGATAACACAGCTAAACTAGGTGCCACCTGACGCAATGTAGTATTAGCACTATCCTGTCCAGGTTCAATACCCTGCCGTAACGCTTTACCTAACGCATGACGCATAGGGTCTAATACGTCCTGCTTAAACTGTTTAACCTCAGTATTAGCCATCATTACGTTCTCAACACCCTGCATTAACGGCGTAACATCTTCTGCTGATGCGCCTAACGTGTGTAGCATTAATTCTTTATCGATTTCGGTCATAGGGGTATCAGGATGTAACTTATCCCAATTAGCGGCAGCAGTTGCAGCGCGAGAGGTAATAATGTTCTTTTCTAATTCAAACTGTTGCATAGTGTTCTCAATAACCATTGGAATGCGCTCTTTCTGAACACGCACAAACTCAAGTAATTGCATATGCGAATCGTTAACAAAGTCTTCAAACATACTGGTTTGCTTGGGTTCGCCAGACTTCTTTAACATAAGGTCGATAGGTGTAGGTTTAACA
>CAYIHQ010000013.1:0-15182 GCA_964362905.1 uncultured Ignavibacteriaceae bacterium | reverse complement strand
TACCCTCAACAGACTTAGGAACACCACTAGTCTTACCTAAGAAACTATCAATAGCAACCTCAAACTCGGATTGCTCTTTGATATCTGGAGTCTTTCCAGCCGTTGTCATATCGAATACACCTGCAGCTTTAACCGTCTGCATACCCTCAGCACCCAAATCAGCAGAGCGCTGTTCTAAGTTACCGCTTAATCCTTTGGAGAGATTCGTTAATTCCTCACTCCAGTTAATATTATCAACAGCGTCTGCAACTTCTGACGTGAGTTTTTTAGCTACTTTCGCATACTCTGCAGGTATTTTAGGCCCAGCCATGGTTACTCCTCTGTTTCGTCAGGTGCATAGTTTTCATCAATTTCAGGATATCCAAATTTAGCCGCTACCTTATTATACTTCTTACGCCATTCTTCCTCTTTACGCTTAGCCGTATTATACGCTTCTGGATTTGAACCCTTAGCAAAACTGGTTTCTAATTTCTGCTGGTGAGCCCTAGCCTCAAGATAGAACCGTCGAACATCCTGCATTTCAGGCGGATATTTAGCTGCTCCACCGCTTGAACGAGCGCGACTTGCAGCAATACGACTCTTCTGAATACCCGCAGCATTATCGGCTTCATTCATATGATTCTTCATAAACATATCAATAATAAACTTCTGCTTTCCAGTATCCTGCCCTTCAATAGCAAGCTTCAGATTCTCTAATTCCATCATAAACTTCTGGTCATTACGTTTGGCATCAACTAACAGTTTTAATCCCTTTAACGATGCATCCTGTTCCTGCTTAGAGTACTTGAATGATTGTGCGGCATCTCGTGCTTCCATACTCTTAATCTGCTGAATACCCTGCATAGCGCGTTCCTGCTGCCCACGATTCATACTTGTGTTAGACGGGGCTCTACCCGGTTCCGTAGACGTTTGCATTTGAGGATTACGCATAAGGTCAATCTGAGGCTTTTCGGTATACGGTTCCGCAGTAGGCTGTTCAAGCATTGACGCAGGCATAACCATGCGATTATTCGAATTAGATTGATAACTCTGGTCAGTAGGTGATACACCGGGCCCCTGCTGTGGAGTAGTCTGAGGCATAGGTGGCATCATACGTGGTTGCATAGGCTGTTGAATAGGCGCCTGTGGTGCAGCCGCAGTTTGTGCAATACCCGGAGTCTGTGGTGCGGGCGCGGGCATTTGTGGAATAGGAGGCTGACTAGGCGGACCAGCCATTGTATTAGGGCCAGCAGCTACTGGAGCAGCTAAAGCACCTTGTGGCCCAAGGGCCGGAGTGCCATTAACCATACCTAAGTCAGACTGACCCCCAGCATTAGGAACCTGTGGAGTAGGCGCCATTGCCATAGCTTTAACTTTGGGTAACAGGTCCGCCATAATAGATTCTTTAGGTTCACCGGCCTGTCTCCTTTGCTGAAATTCGTTAATGAACTGCTGAATATTCTCATCACCCGGCATAGCCGCCTGAATACCCGGCATCGCATTCTGTACACCCTGTGCGATACCTTGAATGTGCTGTGATGCGTCGAATGGAACCATTAGCTTGTCCCCGGATTGTACTTGCCTTTATAGGTTGAACGTGGGGCCTGTTGACCGCCACCGTATTGAATAGGAGGTTGACCGCTATTCTGTGCAATACCACCCACAGCCTGACCAGCCGCACCACCAGCAGCCATTAATCCGGGAATAGCAGGAGCCATAGAACCACCACTATATGCAGTACCAATAACACCACCGATTAAGCCTAAGCCTGAACCAATTAAACCTCCAATACCGCTAGCGTTCATAACATTCGCTTGCTGGTTTTGAGACTGTAACTGGGTCTGCATCTGGTCCACGGTTAACTGCTGATTACCAGCAGCCGCGAGTGCCTGTAAACCTAATCCCTCACGCTGAGTTTGTAAGTCAGTATGCGCACGCGCAGCAGTACCTGCTACACCTTGTGTAGTCATACCTCCGGGACCCATACCAGAACTAGTAGCATACTTATTACCGGCAGCAGCCGCTAATTCTGCAATACGTTTGGCCTGCGGACTATCAGGGCCAACAGTATTCATCATATGTCCTGCAAACTCACGTAATTCGTCTTGAATAGACTCTCGGCCTGCATTAGGGTCTAAACTATCACCAGTAGCGTCTCCCGGAGTAGCATTATACTCATCAAATGAAATGTTACCAGTAATACCGTTTAAGAAATCTTGATTAAGACTATCGTCAGCTCTAGTTACATCCTTCATCATATTCTCTACTTCATTAGCATCCCAACCTTTAGAAACGCGGTCAGCTACCCACTGATTAGCATATTTAGAAATAGTATCTTTATCCATCTGAGGATATTTTGCTTTAATAGCATCAAATGCGCGAGCAACTTGACGACTAACGTTTACATTTGACCGTCCGCCTAAATAATTTGATTGTTCATTTCTAAAGTATGGACTTAAGTCTGTAATCTGCCCGGACTGTAATTTCTGTACAAAATGGTCAACATTCATACCTGGGTCACCTACTGACCTAGTAACTAACTGACCGGTATTAGGGTCATATTGCGTATATCGCCACGTCTGAGTATTAAATGTACCGTTACCGATTTGAATAACACTCACTAGGGCACCGTCGCGTTGGAATAAACTTCTACGCTTAATCCGGATGGTCTAGTGTAAGTAGCAGGACCAGCCACGAGACTAAGTGTATCAGCACAAATTACACGTACAGCTAACGGTGAAACTAAACTGGTCAGTACTGCTGTGGTATCAGAACAGGTAAGCAGAGGGTCGGCTGCTAACCTCACAGGACGATAGAACACAGTATAAATATTCAATCCACCGTCAGTTAACACACCAGCATTAGCGGCACCTGTAATAGTTACTTCAGTCGAAGACGTAGGAACAATACTAACCGCCAGTGTTCCACTATAATTAACAGGTAAGTAATTACCGGCATCTGGATTAATCTTATACGTACCGACATGTACCAGACTACGATTGTTAGCTGTACCGAATGTAGTCTGTTCGGGTCGAATACCTGCATTAGATGCAATGTCTTTATTAGTGATAATGGGCCCATGTCCGTGGCCTAAATTAGCATGTAAGTGATTAAGCGCGTTATTCAAATCAGTGTATGCAATATACTCGCTACTGGTCCAGTTTTTAATGGGGGCTGCAAATGCCATACCTGCGCCTAACAGAGCGCAGATAGCATAAGGTAATAAAGGTTTGAACCAAGCTAATACTTTGCCTGTTTTGTCCATAGTTGCGGCTCCTTTACCGCGGATTCGACTGGAATATTTTATATCGTACGCTCAACTTAGCAAGATGAATGCTGTGAGGAGTACAGAGTGAAACAGGGCCAGTAGAATACAAATACGACGTAGGGAATGAGTTATTTGAAATCTTATCTACTCCAAAGCCGGTGTTTAAGTTAGTCGGTACAAATCCAAACCACGCCCATCCAGGATAGGTTAAGTCAATATATAACGGTGAATCATCTGTAAACTTTAACCCTACAGCGGTGAGCGTAACAGTATCGATAGCTAAGGTCTTACCTGTAGCTACGAGAACTTTAGCACCTAATAACGTAAACAATTCTACCAATGTTTGATATTTAGCAATACCAGTGTTGGCATCAACATCAAACAAACTAATAGTGAACCACGTTGTACCATTTAACGATATTCTAAGCTTATTCCATCTAGCTTCAGACGGATTATAACGTGTAACAATTTTATATCCTGCTTCCTGCAAATTCAGCTGTGCGGTTAATCCATTATAGCGTTTAGTCGCCGGTGCCGGGATACGTCTAGCAGTTAACACAGGTTCGTTAAATAACCCGCCCATAACGTTCTGTGCCTCAATAGGAATTTTAGCCGGACTATCAAGTACCACAACGTTGGCATCAGCGTTATTAGGTTCCCAAGGCCACCAGAATGCCGAAATGGAAATAGGATTAAGGGTCTTAAACGTAAGCTCAAACCCAGAAATCAGCTTCTTCAATTCAGGGGCATTAAAAGTTAAATTACCAGACTGCAGCGCAATTTCATACGGCGCAGGTAATAACACAGGGTCAGTCTGTTCATAGACTGCAATCATTGGACGTTTGCTAATTAACGGTTTCGCTAATTCATCCACATAAATAGCTTTAGTTACTAAAGAACCTGCAAAGTCACCTTCAGAGGTTACCACGTACTCAATATGGTACAATGAAGTCTCTAACGGTTTACCTCGTGAATACTGTAACATATCTCCTTCGTAATAATATGTATCTTCATTAAGTGGTGCAATCTGTCTAAACGGTGCAGTAATATCTACTCCCATATACGTACTAATACTTGCCAATCCTAAGCGTGTACCCCATGAATCTGATACCGCAACACTGCCTCCCAAAAGGCATGAATATGGCTGGATATACCACGTCTTATCGTCATTAATATTAGACAGTTTAGCACAGCAGAATAACCCAGGTTCTCCTCCGGGCCCTGCAGTATCCAAAATTGGATTATCTGTATTAGTAAATACCTGTGGACCAAACCATGCCGCATTTTCTTTGGTAGGTGAATCACCATTGAAACTTAAGCACCACATCTCATTAAGTGCAGTGAATGGATTATATCCAACTCCGGGCTTATTAATAACTAATCGATAGCAATTATCGTCAAATGTAGCAAACAAACGTCCAGCAGATTCGAACGATTGTTCGGCAATACGTGGACCAATTTTCAGTCCAACTTCGATAGGAAGATTTCCTCGAGCCATAAACCATACTGATTCAGCCCCACACCAAATCATACCATATTTAGTCTTAACAATCGAAGCTCCAGATACGCAACCAGACGTGAGAGGCACAGTGGTAACTTTACATAATGCAAACAGTTCTTCTGGAGTACTTGCAATAGTAGTTGCAGGTTCACCCTGCATAAATAACATACCGTGCTGAGTCCAGATAGCTAATACGCTGGTACCAGCTTCTTCTAAACTAGTCATATAGATGCTGGCCAGCGCAGTGATATCCTCGGTTAATCCGGTGTCAAAGAACACACCGAGATACGCTGTCTCAACCGCATATTCGTAGATTAATCCGGGCTGAAACGGGTCCGAAAACCACAGTTTATTGCCCTTCCAGTATACAAATCTGTTCTTATACACAACGAACCCGTCGGCTCTGAAATCAAGATTAGTAGCTCCGAAATCTACCTTGGTAAACCTATAATCGATACCGGGCCACACTGTAGCTGAAACAGCAGCGGGGTCTAAACTGGCCTTTTTAACAACTTTAACCACGTATTCACATCCCTTATTGGCCGCAATGATATCACCATTAAATTCTGCTAGTGATGGAGTAAGGTTATTTGACTGCCCTAAGCGAACACCTGCGATAGTGGGGTATACAAATCCAGCTGTTGCATCGCCAGTTTGTAAGTCATTAGGAGTAAGCATAAGAATAACATCACCTTCTTGTAATGTAACAACAACTTCAGCCTTGCCCTCGAAATGCTCACGAAGCTGAATCTTATTACTAGCATTACATACACATACTAAAGCAACCTTGGCCAATTCACCAATAAAGATTGCTTTAAGCGGAGTTAAGTGACGGAACCACTGTCCATAATATTTGATTGCAGTAGGACTTAAAGCATCTGTATTCAAGAATAATCTACCGTCCCAATGCTCCCCGGGAACAGGTAAGATATCCTGTTCATGTAACAGGCTTGGTCTGCTCCCAAGTAACTTATTTGAATAAGGCCACAGATTCTGCAACTGTTGCCATTCGTTATTTTTTAACAGGTGAGGGTCAGCGTCTAAATTGACGCCGCCCTCAAATGTTAACTGTTCTTTGAGAATACTCACCTAGGTTTCCATTGACGGTTTACGTGGGTAGTAAACTGGTCAATCACACCGAACTTAAGTTTATCATCTCGGAGCATAGTGGCTAAATCTGAACCAATAGTTCCTGTAGTAGCTGCATCGGGACCATCATTATAATAAGCAGCTTTGTGAGCTACAGCCTGCTTCATAGTGTTATCATTAGGGTACCACGGAACAGTGGTATTAATGCTCGCAAAGACATATTCAGCGGCCGGGTCCCACTGGTACATAACTTGAATATCGTAGTTGGTTTTAGCTAACTTATTGAATAAGATTGATACTCTACCGGGAACCCCGTAATCACGAACATAACCTGCTTTATCTGGAGTTCCAGTAGGAACACGAGCAGTTAATGCCACGTTCATATCACCAATAGCCTGCTGATGTACCTTACCCGGTTCAAATCCTGAACCGTAATCAAGTAATAACGGAAATAACACTCGGTGAATATATCGGCCAGTAGCATATGATGCAGTACCACCTAACGTAATCACACGAGTTGCACCTAATAACGGCACAAGTAACTGACCTTCGCATTCAATCCACGGCCAGCCTAAAGTAACCGAACGTAACCAGTCTTTTAACCACTTGAATGGCCGTTCATCAGTAGGGTCATATGTAACACCTGCTAATTGTACGCCCTCTCTAATAATTTCTTCGGCGGTTAAAACTCCCACGAATCACCTACCTTAGCGCCATGCGGCTTCTGCTTTAGTAAACCCCTTACCGTGCTTACCGATAGAACCAGAGTTGTGAGTCTTATTACGTCCCATCTTAACAGTCTTTTCGTTCTGTTCGAACGCATTAATGACATTGATAATGGTAGACACGCATGCGGTAGGAACTTCAATCTTGTAGTTTTCATTAAACGAGTAATACACTACATCGTTAATCTTAACCCCGGTGAAATACGTACCGTACTCAGGATACTTAGTGGGATACACCACCATCTTAGTGTGCTCACCTTTGCACGCTGCTTTAACCTGACGACAAACAATGCACTGTTCTTTAGTATTGTGATTAGTACGCTTAGGCCCAGTATTAGCTGCAGCCAAACTCTGCTGAACAGACAGTGCCGTCTGAATAACAAGCTGTTGAATATACGCTTCCTGTTCCTTAGTAAACGCAGGCATAGTGACGGGAGCAGTCTGAACAGTTGCAGCGGGAGCAGCAGGTTTAATCGGGTCAGCCATTTGAATGATTCGCTTTCTTGCAACGGTACAGCGTTCAACTAATTACGGCTTAACCCCACCCTGAACAGTACAGAACGCAGGCCACGGAGTAGAGGGAACAGAAGCAACTTTAGCACACTGACTAAGCCCGAAACCACCGTCAATCTCACGGAAAATAGTGTAAACACCCGCGTCTAACGCCTCATACGGAGTAGTAAACTGACAGTAAATGGGGCGCCCAGCGTCAGCAACACGCCCAGTGACTAACGGATACTCAGTAAGCGTATGCTTAGCACATCCTGCACCACCATCCCAAACAACAGTTTCAGGAATGAACAGAGTGGGATAAGCTGCAACCGTGGTGTAATGAGTGAGAGTCTTAGCATACTTATTAACGCAAACACCATCACCAGCGTCACCACACACATTCTTAGTCTGCTGGAGCTTATCATATGGGAAAGTAATAACACCGTGAGAATGATTGATAGTCTTCTTACTCCCGAAATCCGACGCGAGAGTCTGAGCAAAAGCAGCAATAGCAATACAAGTAATCAGCGCTACAGCGAGACGAGTTTTCATGTTTGTGTGCTCCGAGAAACTAGATTTCAAACAATAAAAAAAGCCCACGAAACAGACCTGTATTAACAGTATCTGCCCGTGGGCATTTATCTTCGTTTATGTGGTGTTGCGGGTGAGACGAGTTAGTATTACGCGAATGCAGCCGCGTAAGTAGAAGCAAGTTCAACACGTAACATGAAATCATTGTTCTTGATAACAGCCTTACCGTAAAACTTAAAGCCGACAGAGCGGCGCTGTTCAAGAGGGTCAACATTGGTAGCACCAGCAGGGCTAACCATAAAGCGAGTCTTGTAGAAACCAGCCCAAGCAACAGAACCCTCGCCGCAGATAAACACGATATGCACAGCCGACGGGTCAGCGTCATTCTGAGCACGAATGTTAGCAGGAGCAGTAAGAGCACTGGTGGATACGGCATCCACGTTAACAGTTTCGTTAGTGTAACCCACACCCACGAGCTTAAGCGAAGCATCGGCAGCAGCAGTACCAAAGTACAGGTCGTAGTAATAGTTAGAATCGAACGTGAAAGCCATACGAGTATCCGCGCCACCCGTAGCAGTAGAGTGAGCAATAGACACGTTCTCAGGGAAACCACGGAGCTTATTACGCCGAACAACCTTCCAGTAATAGGTGGTAGCAACAGTAAGTGCACCACCGGCAGCATTAACATCTAATGCAACACCAGTTAATCCACCGACAGCCGCACCTTCAGCCGCAGCAACAGTCTTATTACCAAACAGAGTGAACACAGGAATGAAGTTAGTCTCAATCCACAGACACCCCATATACTTACCAACAGCGCCCATAGTAACGCCAGAACCCTTCTGGTTGTACACGTTATTTTGGATAAACGTACCAAGGTTAACACTGGGGCGCAGAAGTTCAAACTTGATATGGGGACCGCAGATAGCGATATACTCGAGAGAATTCAAATAGTTCTGGTCCTTATTCTTCTTAGCATCCTGTCGCATACCACCGATAGGCGATGCACCACCCATAGTAAGGTTAATCGCAGCCTTAGCCACAACGTCACTGTTCATAATCATATCACTGGTGATATCGGTACGAGCAAGCACGTTACCATCGAAATACTGAATGTTGGTACCAGCCAACAGAACCATAGTAATCTCACGGTCCATAACACGAGCAGCGTTATCCGCTAAGAGAATCTGAGCCTGCTGTAACAGCGGGTGCTTAGTAGTAAGCATAACAACGTCAGTAAGTATGAGATAATCGCCCCACTGGTCTAACGTAACAGTGACTTCTTCCAATTCGATAGAGTTGCTATCGGTAGGAGTAACACCCTCAGTAAGTGCCTCAACCTGCACATTCATCCTCTTATAGCGGACAAAGTAAGCCGTATCTCCGGCGCCTTCCTTCATAGTAAGGTCCTCACAGACTGCATCCATAACGAGCTTAATGTAAGCTCGCTCAAGCAGCTTATTAACTAAGAACTTTTCCTGGTCCTTAGTGGTTACTGATTTGGTGATTGTAGTCATTTTTGTGTGTTCCGGTTAGTCTAGTTTTGCTTCTTAACAGCAGCAAGAATCATACCGGGGAGTAATGCGAGTGCCTCTTTAAGTACAGGCTCCCCAATCTTCTGCACAAAACGCAAAAAATCAGCAGTAATCTGCTGAAATGCAACTTCTGCGATTTGTTTATTATGTTCGGGAGTCTTACTCTCGTCAAAGAACGGTGTAATAGGGTTGTCTTTAGGCGCATCAGCCGTTGCAATAGAGAGCAGATTATGCAGCGTTTCTTCTTCAGTATCCGTGAGAATAATACCCGCAGCCTTACTTTCTAACAGTCGCCCAGCTTCTACAGCCTGTGCAAATGTGAGTTCAGGCTTAAAGTTTGCTTGGTCCGACATTAGAACTCTTCGTTCTCAATACCATTGGCAATCATAATCTGCTTCTGTTCCTGCCACGAGAGATTATCAAAGTTAGCAGGGCGAGCCTTAGTAACAGGCTGTCGAGAACCACCCGGTAATACCGCTGGAGGCTGCCTAGTCTGCGTCTGCTGCGAGGGTTGTCCGGGAGAATACGTACCAGCTTCGATAGCTTCGCCAATAGCAAAACGTCGCGAATCTTCAGCCGTAAGAGGAATGCCTTTAGCAGACATAGCCTCGAAAATAGCCTTTGCACGACCTGCAATTGCAGGCGGAAGATTAGTAGTAACAGCAGCAACCTGAGCCGATGCTAACTGAGCCTGTAACTGCGCAGTCTGTTTAGCAAAGTTAGCCTGCAGATTATCGGCGACAGCACGCATAGCTTTAGCAGTCTCAGGCTCAAAAGCTGCGAACGGGTCAGCCTGAGTAGTAGACTGCTGAGTATTCTGCTGCTGCTGTAACAGAATCTGCTGCTGATTAACCATCTGCTGCTGAATCTGCTGCTGCAAGATAGCATTCTGAGCCCGCTGCTGCTCAAATAACTTAGCATAATCAGGAGCAGCAGGAGGAGGAGTTTCAGCTGCAGTTTCAGCTGCTACCTGCGCAGCAGCAGCGATTTCTTCTTCAGTCATACGTTAAACCTGTGTCTTTCTGTGTGAAACTATGGCCCGATAACAAATGTTCACAATCTGTTTACGAATAACAAACCACACAACATTGGTACGATATACTATACGAAATTCACCTCTACTAAAATGAGGCTGTATAGGAAATCGTAATCGCTTGTGGGTTCTTGTTATCATTTGCGACCAATTGCGATTGGGTTATGGCTTCTTAGCATTGCCTAACTCGCCCAGTAATCCACTAATACCTTCTGCCTCGCCACGCATAGCTCTAAACTGTTCACCTTCACCTGCAGTAGGTGCAACAGGAGGCATAGCAGCAGCATTAGGATTCTGTGATACGGGGCTAATCTGCTCGGGGCTAACAGGCGCAGGCTGAGCGTTAGGGGGCATACCGGGCATTGCAGGGGCTCCGGGCATACCGGGCATACCGGGCATACTCATTGGCTGCTTAACAATCAAGCTCTCAAATGCACGCTGGCCTAATCCATCTTCCCACATCTTACGCAGAATTGGTACGATATCTAACTGCATACCCTTCTGCATAAGCATTTGAATGATATCAGGATTAACTACTAACTGCAAGAATGCGCCCATTTGCTGCCCACGTAACTGCTGATTGATAGTCTGAGAACTCGCAACCCATTGCCAGCTAACATCCATAGCCAGCATTTCGGGAGAGAATCGAGCCTTCTCACCACCAGTAATAGCGAGGAACATTTCAGCAGATTCAAACTGTTTACCTAAGTCATAGAACATATTAAGCAGAGGTTGTAAGATTTCCTGTTCTAAATCTTCATTAAAATCTGCGATATCCGTCTTCGTATTAGACTGGAGTAACTGAGCACCAGTTGCTGTACCAGCAGCACCTGTATTACCTGCACTTCCTTGTAAGATTGGAGGTGCAATAGGGTCATTAACCTGACTGATAGCCATTTGCAACAGGGGCATACCATGCTGAATATGCGCCACATCGGGCCGAATAAAGTTAATGCTACCCTTTTCCGTAACGTCCCACGTTGCTCCGGGATGCACAGTCTGAGCTAAACTGTGGCCAGCTAAGTTACCGGTAACACGTTCAAGCATAGGGTTAAGTCCGTAGATACCGTTATCGTTAACCTGATTAACTAAGTCGTTAACTAAGAACTGCGAACTCATTACCATTTTACCGTATCCGGGGGTAATCAGAACGTCAGGAGTCTTAAGTAACTGCTTCAGAAGATATGGAGGTTTACCGTGGTTGAATGGATTGTACTGTAAGTCAATAATATTGGTACCGCAGATAATCGCCTTCATTGCGACAGGCTCTAAATGCTCACCTTCTGCAATCTCTTCAGCATCAAAATAGCTTGTAGGTAAGTGCATACTAAACCAGACTTCTGACATATCAGTGTATTCACCTAATTCACCTGCTGCTCCACCACTGATTGCAGTCTGGCTAGTTTTAGTATTCTGGGAGAGTACGTCTTGGCGATTACGTTCGGATTCATTATTAGCGTGGGCAAATTCAACATCTTCTCGACGCCAATAATCCTTTCTAATCATAGTCTCAATGTACTGCTTACTAACTTGGATATCTTCAAACTGTAACGTACACTCGTCAAGTGAACCAACTGTTAACGGATGGGCATAGAAAGTAAAGTTATTAACAGTCTTAACTCTAGCTTTACCGCAGTATTTCTTAGACTTATTGGATAACAAGGTTTCAAGCGTGAAATTAGCAGCTTTATGCTTACGCTTCTTCTGCTTTACTAAAGCATCTTCCCAATATCCCTTTAAGATACCAACGCCAAATGCTAACACGTTATGCACAAAGGGTTTAAGATTGGAACGTAATTTAGCGTTTTCAATCTGCTTCTTCATCCACGCTTTATTAGCTTCCCGATTTAACGTTTCCTCTGGAGTCTCAACCTTAAGAGCAATAGCATCTAAGAATGAATCAGTTGGAAAGCTCGCCTTGCAAACGTGGGCTTTCCTAACTTCAAGAGCTTTGTTAAACGTTGGCAAGTAAACCTGAGTCTCACCCTTATACGTAGCATCAGCTTCCATTTCCATAGCAATCATATGATTAATCTTTAACCAGTCAGCATGAATAGCTTGGAAGTTATCGCGAGCAGTCTGGAGTAAGTTGCAAACGTTAGCTTTAACCCATTCAGTTACTTCAGAATCATCGCGGAAATCGCGGCGGACTGTGCCCGGTTGTTCAGGAGTAATAATAGATTCTGCAATAGCGTTAGACTCATCACCAGTTGCTTCATTAGTTTCATTAACAGTTACCAACGAATTCTGCGTTTGAATACCGCCGCTCATTTGTGGACCATTTTGCCTTTCATTTTAACCTCCCACGGGTGAGCGTGGCTATTACTAGTGACTCTTTTTTTGCCAGACAGTACGTGCGTTAGTATACTTCGCAGCTTCTGATTGTGTTGCAATCTGAATTAATCCAGTACCAAATTCATTGTAGATACCGTATCTGATATCGTCCATTAAGTGGTCATAGAATCCATCTTTGTGGGGAGTAACACCATCGTCTTTAAGGTGATATCCGCCCGCAAATGCTCCAATGGTTACAACGCAATCCGGGTCAATCTGAATAGCAGGTTCCGCTTCAATTAGCAGGGATAAGCGTTGCCGTACGAGAGCGATTGAAATATCAAATGGAACCTTACGGAACAACATATTGATACCAGCTTTGTTTAAGAGAGTGAGCATCTTACCCGTATCCTTATGCTGATTAACAGCGGGGTCACCGTAATCAATGATACCGGTATTGTCCGCATAGTTCTGGTTAGTAATCTGATTAACAACGTCAATGAACGCTGTACCTTCAATCTGCTTACCCATATACTCTTTCATGATATGCGTAACACCATTCTTCTTAATCTGCACAAAATGGCATGAGGGGCGATTGTAACCAAAGTCCCACCAGCGATACAATGTGTGACCCTGCCACGTAATATTGTTCTTAACGTGAACAGCTCGCGCAAACTGTTTGTAAACAGGAGCACCCGGAAATACGTCAACCCATTCATTCTTAAGGTATCTCTGCTGTAACTCGGGGGGCATAGCAGTCATTTCTTCGTAGTAACCTTTACGCACGTTAGCCTTATTCTCACCGGGAGTAGAATCGTGCAGGGAGATTGGAGGCTTACCATCGTTATTGGGGTTATATGGGGTACCGTCCATTTCAAATCCCATACAGTTCTTAAATAACCAGTGAGACTTTGGTGTGGGGTTGAATGCTCCCGTAATTGGATAGATTTCCATGTCTGGGAAACCACTTGGAATGTATCGAATAGCACGCTTTAACTGCCAGAAAAACTCTTCCTCAACTTCATCTAACTCATCAATAAAACCACCACAATATTCGTATGAACCTTTCCAATCCGATAATCCCATGAATTCGATTGTACTCGGCTCAGGCATTGGATTATCTGGAGTAACCATAGGCTTAATCCACCACGTCATTGGGGGAGTCTTATTCTTATCAAGTAATATGCCTGCGGGCAACCTGTTCATAACACCTTCTGCTGTCTTAGCTGTAGTCTTTAACAGGTCGTTATAATCTCGGCGCCCAATAAACCATTTGGAACCGGGAATCATCATAGCCTTTAGAATAATATCAACAACTCCAATACTGGTTTTACCTGAACCACCTTCACCCTTATAAACTTTAACAGGTGCAGGGTCTTGTAAGAATTTAATCTGTGTGGGATTGATTACACGTTGTTCTTTGGGACGATTCAAGCTATCCAGCATCTTTTTAGTAAGGTCAGTCATGCTATCAATAGTTTCGTTAAGTTCTGCCCTTCTTTCAGCTTGCCATCGCTCGAATTGAGATAATCTACCTGGCATTACGGACACCCCCCGCAATCCATAAAACAACTAACATCATGCCAAGGTTCAGCATTATATGACCAAGATTTATAAAAACATCTTGGATAACACAACGAATAATTGTCACTTAAATATAAATATAAACTACAAATACTTAAACCTAAAATTAATCCAACAGCAAAAGATACTGTTTTCATTACTTGCTCTCTTTCTTTGGCTCAGTTAACGTTTGAATGATTGGATTCGTGGGCTCAGAGTTTGGGAGTGTGCGCTTTAAGAATGGTAACTGTAAATCACCTGCGGCACTTGGGCCTGACAGGTTAATTACAATCTGACCGCCCTTACCAAAGTTATTCGCTTCACGTTTATCGATACCCATAGCACGGAAGATTTCCCCTCGTGCCTGTGCTCTCTCCTTAGCATCACCGTGCTTAATATCCCATTTAAGGGAAGCTAAAGCCTCTGGAGCTAATCCGTGAATCTCACGCTCTGCCCATTCCCTCATACTCTCAGAACTAGAGTCAGATGGGGGTCTGAGGATATCACTCATACGTTGTGCATGAGCAATCTCATGTGGAGCATTAGCGCTCTCACCGTCAACAGCTGTAATATGGTTTGGCTTAGGTCGATTACGCTTTAGCCCGTCGGCTCTTACGTCTGACGCACCAACTGCACTAAACGGTGATTCGAATTCCTGCTGTAATTCTTTTTGCTTTTGTTTTAATTCGGCTTCTAGCTTTTTGATTTCCTCCTTATTCTTTTCAGCCATGGGATGGGTTAACCTTTCGTGCTCTCTTTGCTGTATAGATTAAATCGTCAAACCATTTAACCTTTTACTTTGCCGCGTCCGTTAGGACGTTGCGAGCAAAGCGAGTATATCAACTTTTCTTACACTTTCAACTGTCTAGTCTTGAGTAGTCAAGAAAAGCCAAGTGCCCGAAATCACGCCGAGTTGAGTGAGATAGATGTATATCGAACGCTACTGACGACCAAAAATTCCCGACAAGCTATACAATCGCCGAGCGGCGAAGCCGCGAGGCAAGGTGGACTAGTTCTAGTATTACAACATAATCGCAATACAACGCTCCCAATCAACCTCGATAACAGCTATTTGCGATTAGATTGAAACCAGTTGCGATTGGTCAGACGACTACCCAATCATTCAAAAAGGCTTAACTCTATATTTACAGGGGGCGTTTAGCATAGTTACCTATTTTCGGGTACCGTAGGG
>CAYIHQ010000012.1:0-17915 GCA_964362905.1 uncultured Ignavibacteriaceae bacterium | reverse complement strand
GACTTGCTCATAGAGGACTTTTCCATCCTTCGTGACAGCTACTTTATACTCCCCTACCGCCAGCTCTGCAACCTGGCTTTCAATAGCCCCTACGAAAGGGTTGATTGCCTTCGTGAGGTCTTTCAGTTGGCTACAGGCTGTCAGTCCGATGATGGAGACAGCAAGAATAAAGGCTCCGGTGAGGCTCTTGAGCGTCGCCGTGCTGAGGGTTCGGCTATCGGCAGCGGCAATGAAGCCAAGGCCGATCAACTCAGCTGTGAGCTTTTCACAGATATCCTTTGCTTCAGGGATGAATGCCCCGACGATCGGGCAGAGGGCAACCAGTAAACCAATGATGGATGTAATAGGGTTCTTCATGTTACGGGTCCTTTCGTATGATAGGGTGTATGAATAAATTCTCTAAACGGACGATACGGGCCTTGATATCGTGCAACTCAAAGGTAATGAGGAAGCCGAGTGCAACGAGGATACCGTTGAGGATAAGAGGGATGGTGATTTCCATTATTGCGGTCCGCCGAAGACGATGACATCTGCCGCAAGAAGCGTGACTCCGCGCTCAACGGCTTGCGCAATGACTTTGTTTCTCCATGCGAGAAGATTATTCATCAACGATATAGAAGTATTTACAATGTAGTCTGCTCCATAACTGTAGTTCGGAGGGCCTATCACACTGACCGTGTAGGAGATAGACGGAACTCCTGATTCCAACTGCGTTGATCCTATACACACAATTGCTTTCGGCTTTATCTAGTCAGACCTGTAAAGATGATTTGTGCATAATCTGTATCGATTGTTTTCGCTGCCGCCGCGCTTGTTACGATATGCAAGCTAGGATTTAAGAATGTTGTCGTTATATTGGTGGTATTTGTACAGACGACAGTATTATTGATCGAAAATAACACACCTGATGAGTTTCTAGTGTATGAAAAATTGTTGAAAGATGTGTTGACGGCTATTCCGCTGTTCGTTCTTGTTTGTACCCCTCCCGACCGTGTGACACAAAACCAATTGGTATCAGCGTCAAGTTTCTCAAAGAAAATTCCGTTTGCCGGGGGAGAAATTGAAGGGGAGTTGAGAGCACCGATTCGTACTGTTGTGTTTGCATCATTGGTATTAAGCCTTGATGCGAACATAATGCTATGATTGACGGTAGGGTCTGTAGCCGCCTCTGCTCCACTGTTGATCGCTAAGGTTGCTATAGTGCCAAGTACGGCGCTTGTATCTCTACGTATGATGCCGTATCTATTCGTCTCTCCTGCTAAGTTTCCTACCGTTCCGTTCGCAGCGCTCCACCCAAGGGCGCCAATAGAATTTGATGCGGTACTGCCCCCTAAAAATTCTTCTTGTAGGAAAATAGATGACTTAAATGGGTAGAGCGGATTTTGCTGTTGCTGAAAGTCAGAGCTGAACGACACCAAAGGAATGATGAATGATAGGATGCCTATGAAAATCCCAATAATGTGTTTCATTGCCACGCCTGTACGTTGATGGCTTGTGTTCCGCTTGACGATATCACGGATACAGAGGCTACGGCAATATCATCGATGATGATTGAGTCGCCAGGGGCAAGCCGATCATCCCCTGCCGTATTGGCTGCCGGACAGACTGCCGTTCCGCCTAGCCAATCAAGACAGACTTCATCCGTGTTGGTCAGAGGGGCTGAAATCGCCACTTTGCGAGAGGTAAAGGCAAAGGCAAGGTTGACGGACGCTGCCGCGATATCGGTACGCTTAATCGCATAGAAGGCCGTTCCGACGGTCTTTTGCTGAACCCGCATCCCATCGGCGCCGGACCCCTGAAGTCGCTCAAAATTCGATCCTGAGCCGGTAAAAAGCCAGATCGCATAGGAGCCGATCCCTCTGGTTTGCGGGTCGGTGAACTTTCCCGCGTCTTTGACGTTCTCCCAGGATGGACCAGGCCCGGCTACAGCTAAACCGGCGATTTGCGTCACGGCGCTGTAGACGCCGAGGGAGCTGCCGAGGATCAGGATGACGGCTGCGATGATGTAGACCGTGGTGTTTTTGAACTGGTCGAATAGTTTGCGCATGCTAGTTTCCTTGTAAAAGCGAAAATCGGCTTTGGTTAGTCCCTTGTTGAACGGTTGTCACCATCAGAGCGCCTTGATACACCCTTCCTTGCACCAATCGCCCATCAGCAAAGGTGTTATTGACGCTTTCAGGTATTTCATATATGGCATCTCCTGAAGTATTGACTTTATATACTCGCCCTCTGTCTGCTAGTGCAAAAATCCATGTGTCATCTGTGTCTAGCGAAATCATTCCAGCGTTTGACAATGAACTGTATGTGTAAACTGGTTGAACTGTTGGCGTCAATCCTACCGCGTTTGAACTCATAAATCGAAATCCTGTCAGTGTAGAATTGTAACAGGCTTGTGCAAATCCTGTGTCAAACCCTGATAGGGTGGCTCCATACCCACATAATGCGATGTTGATCGGCGGAACAATGTAGGTCCACGTCGCTCCGCTATCCGTTGAGATCCTCGTTGAGTCAACGGCCCCTGTAGTAGTTGTTTCGCACGCCGATATTCCAACTGCTCCATTAAAATAAAGACTTTGTGCAAATGCGCAAGCCACAGGAATGACTCCGGTTGAAACTAGAGCCCAAGTATCCCCATTATCTGTTGAACGGTAAATATCTGTTCTTGCTGTAGTGTTAAATCTTACCAACGCAAGGCATACAGTTCCAACGCATCGTAGTTTCTCGCCAAGATATCGACCTGATGTATCTGGTGGAGCACAAAGCAAATTTGCACCAGCAACGATAGTAATTTGAGTCCAGCTTACCCCTCCGTCCGTGCTTTTATCGAGCAGGCATCGGTTGTCCGATGCTGCCTCAAATCGCATGCTCAGAATGGCACCGTTTGATGGAATATCAATTTCTCTTGGCATCGTTGTGACTGGGTAGGCTGTTGGGCATAGTGTAAACGTTCTTCCACCGTCAATGGATTTATAGCATGACGTATCCCCAAACACGACATTACCGCGTGAGCCGTAAATTACTGATGACCCTTCCGTTGGTCGAAGGTCCCAGAAATCAGGGCAGACGGCAGGAGCAGCACACAGCGGCTCAATGGACGACGGCAGCGTCACCGCTCCGCCGTAGATCTGAGAGACTGAACCTGCCTCAGCAAGAAGTGGGAGTATCAACCCGAGACACGCCCCAAGGAAAGCGGCGCATCGTAAGAAGGTGCGATGCAGCGGTTGAGTACGGCGATAGCTGTCACAATCAAGAGACAACATAGAATAATCTTCACTATTGAAGCTCGAATATGTTGATACTGGCAGCAACCGACGAAATTCCGAAAATGGCTGTATTCTCTTTGAGCCAGAAGGATTCTCGCACCCCTGAAATCATCGGAAGCCCGATAGTCGTATTGACATCCGGCCCACCGATAAACACGGTCGGGCTTGCCACGGCTGCCGACAGGGCAGGCTTCAGGACCGCTCCAAGCGAGCCAGTGAAGGTATCGGTTGCGACGGTGATTTGCAATCGGGCTGTATTATCGATTCCGATAATACCGGCATTCGCGTAGTAGGTGCCGATTCCGACGACTCCACCAAACAGATCGGCTTGAACCGTCACCCAATTACCGCTGATTGGATCAAGTGATTGCAGGTTAACGGTCATAGGACCGACTGTCGCTTCTGTGATATTGAGAAAGAATGCAGCTCCACCATGGCCTGACACGTTGATACCGGCGGAGTTCGTCACGCCGACTGCAAAGACAGTTCCAACTGGGAAGATTACTACGTTTTGCACTACACCTGAAATTGACGTGCCGGTATTGAGTAGAAGATACCCTCTTGGAACGCGGTTCGGCGCAATCAACAATGTTGGACTCGTTCCGACCGTCACCACACGCGGGAAAAAGGCGTTTCCGATGGTGCGAAGGGTGATGTCGATATCCGTATTTTTCAGGATACGTATCAGCGCGTCGTTATTGTCAAGATCTTTCCCGTTGCGCCGGTCAAGCGCACGCATCGGGTTGTACAGTTCAGTCTGTTCTCCGACGATGCCCGTTGCACCGATATCAGCCGGAATAGGGAGTTTGGTTGTGATTTCTGTATCGAGCCAGCGACCGGACATGTCAACCCTCCGAGGGGCTAGCCGTCGCTAGCCCCTGTCTAGGAGTAAATACTACCTCTGGAACGCCCTAAATTGCGAGACATCCCCGAAGATTTTGTATCCGTGGAACGACAGGCGAATGTTGAACGCCGTCGCCACAAGATTCTGAATCCGAGCGGTAAAGGTAGAGTTTGGATCAAGGATCTTCGGTGTCGGCCAAGGGAAGGGGAAGGTGTCAGGACCAAAGAGCGTGCCGATCGGAACGCCGGTGTTCGACAGATCCCGTCCGCTGCCGCTATCGCTCAAGGTGATGACTTGAGGAGCATAACGCGGTTCGTCGGAGATATTCGCCACGAACACGTTGACGTTTGAGGCAATGTTGAATGAGGTCTTGCAGATCGCGAAGCCGCTGTCTGCCTGGGTAATGAATTGCTGTGTGTCCGTGTTGGACGCTGCCAACGGAAGGAAATTGATGACGAAGGTGAAAAAGTCAAGGGTAAAATTCTTACGAATGTGCCCTTGGCTCATTCCGCTCTGGTTCGCCATTTGCCGAACGACTCGATCTACTTCAGCCATGATGTCTACTCCTTTTGCTTCCGGGTATGGAAGCGTTGGGTCGCCAAAGGCGCCCGGTTGTGAAAATGGGGGTCCCGAAGGACCCCCATAAAGGCCGAGTGCTACGACATGCGTGGCCAAAGGCTCTTACAGCACCCGACGAAATCGCTCACAGCACCCGACGATACAGGTAGCCGTCCATCCAGACCTTGATGTTGCTGTTACCAGCCAGCAAGGTGATAGGGGCAGACCACGTAAGGCGCCACACGAAGTTCTGGTTATGTGGAAGGGTGATGTCACCCCAGAACGAATAACGGTTCCGAAGGTCCGGTACACCATTGTTCGCAAACTCTTTCTGGACCTGGTTCGGCGCCGCATAGGTCCCGGCAATGGCAACCCGAGCATCAGGACCGCCACCACAAGGAAGCGCCAACTGCGGACCTTGCCAGTAGTCTTTCGAAGCCACTTGGAAGTTCGCCGCACCATTGCTCAAGTTGCGAACATCCGTCACGGCGCCGGTTGCGGTAGGAGCCGCCACGATACCAGACGACGTAACCGGAATGAGGTACGCAATCGAGCACTGATACAAGTCAAAAAACTGAGGAGATGGAATCTGACCGGCTGCCACCATGTTGCTCAAGTTCTTATCGGCGTTAACCGCCTGGAAGAAATCGAGCGTAACGGTCGTACCGCTGGTGTAGGTCAACGTGTCAAACCACGTCCATGGAATCCGCTCCGGCTGCCCAGGCATAAGGGGGGTTATACCGGCGGATAATTCTTGAATCGTCTTGACTTGCTTTTTCCACTGATTAGGCATTGTGAACTCCTTGGTTGTGCTTACAAGAGTAAGCGGTTAAAAACTACACTCCACAGACTGAACTTAGCAAGTCTAACTTTGGTTAGACTTGCTCCATCGTGTCATCAGCAACCATTCCCGACAGGTCAGGATAGGCGCCCATGCCAGGATAGGCGCTCATGTAATCCCCACCGTTGTAGCCAAGCTCAGGATAGGCTGAGACAGCCAAAGCCGGAACATATGGGCTTACATACGTCTGGACCGCATCATTGACGGTTTCAACGAGTCCGCCGATCAACAGGAATTGCCCGGCACTTCGTCCAAGGAATCGATTACCAACCCATCCAAGCGCGCCAGCGAGAAGACCTTTCACGCCGATCCGCACAAGAGGTTGCTGAATGCCGATCATCGGAAGGACGAAGTTTGCAGCCAGCTTCGTGCCGATGAATCCGCCGGTCACGTAGACTGCATCGAAAATCATTCCGGTCGAAGGTAGGATGCCAGGGTTGCTTCGATACCGACCGGATGAGCGGCGACGTTTGGCAACACTTACCCGGCGCTTTCGCCTTCTTACGTGTTTGGGGTTTGCAGCAAATAACCGATTGACGGTCTTCCGCCGACTCCGCTTGACACTGTGCTTTCTAGAACGTTTACGCCTGGCCATGGTTGAACTCCTTTTTTTACGTGTAGACCGGCCTGGACGGTCTGGATTGATCAACCAGGCTTCCTCAGATGGAAATCGTTTCAACTTCATAAAACAAAAAAGGCTATCAAGGTTTGCACCCTGATAGCCTTCCCTTTCGCTGTCGTTCGGTACTGGCCGTTATGTCAGACGAGGCAAAGACCGCCTTTACTCGTCACCCTCAACATATAGTGTTTTATTTCGCCTGTCAACTCGTTGAGCGCGGTAATTGGAATGGCTCTTGGCTTCGTCGCATCAATCATGAATTCACCTGTTGGAGACAGGTCAATTCCGTTCTTAATGTATTCGTTACGAGTGTTTCCTTCCTGAGCGTTCATAGTCTTTCCTTGAGATCCACAACCGCTTTCCGCCTGTATGATGAATCACCACGTCGCCGTTGTCAAGACCTAGAATTTTGACATGCTTCCCGAACACGTGTTTGTACTTCCCGGCAAGATCGCTCCCCGTTTTCTTCGCTCGAATCTCAATCGCCTTGTTGTAAATGGTGCCGACGACTTTCGGGGCAGGCGGATTATAGACAGCGATAGGATTCTTTTTGATTCGCTTTTTCTTAATGACGACTTGATACTCGTTCGGATTCAATCCAAGCTTTTGCGCCGCTTTCGCGCTGTCTTTATGCGCTATCTCCATCCCTGCATACATCAATCGTTCAGTGTTAGATGCAGCTTCGCGCCGATATCGTCCGGCTACGGTTGCAGCTTCTTCATGCCAACGTGCGCCTGGATTCTTTTTTGATTTCTTCACTTCCAATGAACCACCAGGACCAAAGAACTGCATCTCCGTCAATTGCCCGGCTTCACGAACTCTTGCTTTCGTCCGTGCTTTCTTTTCTCTTGCAGCACGCATCTTTTCGGCCCATGCGTAGGCTTCTGTAGTACCCTTTTTAGGATGCTCTGGTATGTAACGGCTCATATCAACCTCATCATCGTATAGTTCGCCAGTATTCTCGCCAACATTTCCAGCGTTCCCGCCTGGTACTCATTTCACTGCAAGCCCGGCAGGAGCACTCGGCTTGAGTGAATCGAAAGGGACCACGTTGCTTAAGGGTGATTCATTGCTTGACGTGTCAAGCGCTGAGACAGCGGCGTTCCCTTCTTTACCTGTCGGCAGTACGAATGTCGGTTTCACGCCGACTGCCGGTTGAAGCGTTGACCCGACAATGAGTGAAGGAATTTGCGTGACAGTGCAACCTTTCACGTAACACGCATACACATTGTAATTTCTCATGTCGCTTTCGATGTTGCGATCCCATTCAAGGGTAGAGGCAAAAGTAGATGAATAGATACTACAGAGTCCGAAGAAAAATAAAACTCCTAGCCGTCGTTTCATTAGGATTTTCCTTTCATCAGCATTGGACCGAACATGAAAAGCGCGTAACCAATTACGCCGTAGAGAATGATCTGATTGACATTTCCAAGTGTCTCAGAGAGTCCGCCACCTGTCAACAAGGCTTTGGCTTCAGACGGTTTCAGGTACCCTTTCTGAATGAGTTCGAGGGCTTTTCCTTCATTGCGGACCTTCTCAAAGAAGATATAGAGGGTTGATGCAAGACCAGCGGCGCCTGCAATGATGAAGACTGGAAAGATCCCAAGGCCGAAAGTTGACTCGAAATACGAACGAAAAGGACCAAGCTTACTCATGAGTGATTCATGTTCACGGAGCAAGGCTTGTGTTTGCGCCTTGGCAACAATCATTTTCCCGATGCATTCTTGATTGCCTGAGTTCTGGCAATGCTTAATCGTGGCGTTGATCGCATCGATGCGCTTAAGAAGCGTAGACTTCGCACCAATCATGTCTCGGATAGCCTGCTTTATGTACTCAATTGATTTTGAAATTGAATCAAACATCTTACTTTCTCATCATGAAAGCCAGAAGAATCCCGCCAGCTCCGACTGCATAGACCCAGGTCGGAACAGATGCAAACACGTCTCTTGTCTTCAGGAATGTCGGATAGTTTCCGTAGACACCTTCGGCAAACTCAGGCGTGACAGGAATGGAACCGGCAGGAGTGTTATAGTACATGTCGAATCCGGCTTGATTCGCCTGGCCGACAACTTTCCCTACCATCCTTGGGGGGAGTACTTTTGCTGCCGTTGAAAAAAGTTTTGAGGGGTCAGGCTTTACAGCAATTCGTTTCATCCAATCCGGTCGAGCATCCCAATTTTCCTTCCCGACCACGGCGCCCATGATATCCCCGAACATATCACCAAGCTGTCCTCGCCCTGGCTTCTTACGGTAGGATCTAAAGCCGTAGGCTGCCTCAGCAATCGCAGTATCGTACAAGGTATATACCGATCGCCCTCGCTGTACTTCTTCTCTTGTCGGCGTGTAAGAGATAATACCGCCACGTCGCCTCATCCGCATGTCTTTCTGTTTTCCCATGGGTATGACTCCTTCTTAAAGATCTGAAGCGTATTGTATCTTAAAGGGGTTCCGTTGTCGAATCACAGCGAGTTCGGTTTTTCGAGCATCAAATGCTGCCTGCTCCCTGGACGCTTTGGCACGTTCTAAGATTTCCTGATTCGCCATGTCTCGCTGAGTGATTCTCTCGTTCTCAGCTTTTGCCCGTTCCGTGGCGCCAAGCAGATCTTTCAGTTCTTCCTGTATGGCAATGAGCCGCTGTTGATTCTTCTGTAGCCGCGCTTGCGCCTCTTCCATAATACGCATCAGCTGCTTGACACGCTTCTTCAGCTTATTTCCGCCGATCATTTCAAAGATCATAGAGACAGCACTGAAGACGGCAGACGCCCACCCGAAACCAGGCAGTATGGCAAGTGCCATTCCCCCGTATGATCCGATTGGTCCAAGCCCTGCTTTCTTCTTCGTGACTCGCTCAAGCTCTTGCAAATGAGAATTAAACACGCCGATATCAGTTTCCATCTGCTTTTCGATGGAGCGATATTCACGCTGCAAGGATTGAATCTTAGGCCATGTTGCTTGTTCTTGTATCCATACGCGCCGCTGCCGTTCAGCTTCCCATGGGTTTCCGCCGGGACCTGTGAAAGGGCGGCGCTCTGTATATTGGATGGCCTTCGGCCAGTCGTCGTTTGTGGAAACGATGAATTCTCCCAGGAAATTTCCGTAACTCATTATTTCCTCAGAAGCAAGAACAGCAACGCTGTTCCTCCGACGGCAAGACCCACAGTTGCGCCGGTGGAAAGCGAGTCCTCCTGTATCGGACTCGCTTGAGCCTGTATTTGTTCAGCTCTTGCCTGTTGAATGGACGGGTAGAGAGATGCTGAAGTATACAGCGATTCTGTCGCGGGGTTCCTAATCATCATGGGATTCACGGCATTCATTGCGGCATATCCGTACGTCTGGCGCTCTCCCTCTTCGATTAATTGTTGGATTCGTCCTGGATAGACTCCATTGTGCGTTTCAGCGTAAGCAATATCTTCAGGTGTGACTTGTTGGACGATTTCAGATTGTTTGGCAGGATTAATCTTTCCGAGGGCGTTGAATAAGGACCCTCCGATTGAAGAGAGGTTTTTTCCGAGGATATTCCCGGCTGCGGATAGCTTAGGTCCAACCATCGACATGATGGATGGTCCAAGCGTATAGACAGCGATTCCGGCAGCCGCAATCGGCATGGCCACGTTCGCGACGTTTTCCATTGTTTTCTTGACAGATTTCGGCAAGACAAGATACGCCCCTCCGGTCATGGTGGTTAAGGTGGTGTTCCGAACGGCTCTGAAGATGTTTCCAGGCGTGAAACTTTTCGGCGTAAACTTCACCATCCGCTTAAACATGTTACCGACATTATCAAAAAATCCATCCATCACATAGTAGCCGTCGGCAGACTCGCCAAGGTACGTTTCGGACGGCTTCAATCTGAATGGACAAGGCTTGCGCTTGTCAAGAGGGCAGTACATTTCAATACGACGGTAGGAGTATTGAAACTCCTCTCCGCTCCCTATGATCTTCCAATAATCAACACAACCTTCAGCGCGTGCTCAACATGAATTCTGAGACAGTTCATAGCGTAGGGTTTTCTTTCTATCACATACTCAGGATAGATACTTTTCACCATTCTTGCAAGGAGTTGGAAGCGAGGGCTTTCCTCTTCTTGAATCGCCATTGGCTCACCGTTGATCCCATGGGAACTCATACCTGTAGTACCATCATAGACGTTTCGGGCATCAACTCGCCTAACCGCACGTTCCAGAAATCTCTTGTTCCGTCAAGCCTGCATCCATGAGGTCCGACGACATAGACATGCGAAAGATTCCCACCATTGAACCCGACCGCCTTGAATGACGCTGGAAGGCCGACAGACTTCATGAGCGTGGCGAGAAATAACGAGAAATCATCACAATCACCGAACGGCTTCCCGCCTCTCGCAATCTCTTGCGCAATGGCAATCGGATCATGCAGCGCTTCGACTCCGACTGGATCGCGCACGTACCGCATGGATCGCTGAACGAACGCAAGGAGTGAAGCGGAGAGGCATCGTTTATCTGCCGGGTCACAATGCACCGTTGCATCCGCTGCAAGGCGCCGGATCAATGGATTAAGAAATGAACGGTTTACCATTGTCTGCATGAGAAACAAGGTGTCTTGAATCCCATTTTCGCCTGGACGTTGCGAATGCATCATCGGCATTTCAATACGACGGTAGGAGTATTTGAAATTCTCCTCACCGCTCCTTCTGGCTATCATATCCGATCGTTTCGACTTTTCCGCTTTTCGGCTCATAGTAGAACCTCTCCAATTGATACCCCTTCGGCTTCTTATGCTCGATAAACCAATTTCGAGCTTGGTCCTTTGAGAGTCCTACAGGACACCCAGGCCAGACGGCAACATACCGCTCTGGATCTCTTGACGATTCAATATGCTTGCTCATCATCAACCCGTCCTTCGAAATCTTGCTGAATTGCGCGAAGACGATACGCTTCATACAATGTAGAGGATTTCTCATTATCGCTGTTTCTTACGGTTATAAAACGCTGTCCGTCACAGTCTTGATAGAGTTTCACAATAATGCTCATAACTGCTCCCTATACAACCAGAGAAACAACCCAAGCGCAATAACCGCTAGAATCGCTCCCCCTGTCGTCGGCTCAATCTTAATCGGCATGATTTCTTTAAACTTTTCATAGTAGGATTTTAGCTCACGTATCGGCGTCCCGCCTGAAAATTGAAAGTGAGGAAGGTCCTTCTTTTGCCAGTCTCCACCCCATTCAAGACCGGCAGATTTTCCAATCTCTCCGACTCGTTTCCAAAGCGGTCCTTCTGGATTCCAATCTTTCAATGAAAGATATTCAAGCGGCACCACGTCAAGCGCAAGTCGATGATTGTGATATGACAGTAAGGCTCCGGCAGAAGTCACGCCTCTGCCGGAATCCTTCAACGCTTGCTGAGCTTCAGGCGAACGATAGGTAGACACCACCTTCAGCGGGATTCCAGCGTCCGCCGACAGTCGAAGTAAATTCTCTGCCAGCGGACGGACGGAATCTTGCAACTCAGCTATCTTGCTCAGATTCGATTGATGTTGCAGAAGACTGTAGGTTATTGGCATGTTCCAACATTGCCATTAAGATTGAAGCTCGGAGCGAGTTCCACCATTCTTGCTGATATCGCACGCCCGGTTCAAGACTGGCAATCTCCTCTAGACAGGTTGATTTCTCAAGCCACTCTTTCAGCTTAGGATACGCACTCTCAGGCACTTGGTCAAGCACCATATCGGCATACAGGTTCGGATCTGCATTCTTCGTAGCAGCGTTGATAAAGACCGGCAAGAACTGCTTCACCATCAACTTGATCATATCTTCCTCAGATTGAGTCGGCGCCGAGGCCGGGTTGGGTTGAATCGTCGGTCTTCCTGTGGAAGGATAGACAGGTTGAGCTGGTCGCATGGCTGCCGAGCTGATGGAATCGACTAGTTTAATGATTGGTTCTTTGAATTGTGCGAGAACCATCATCAAAGGGCTTCCCCCACCATCTCCACCAGACATCATCGGTGCAATCTTTTCCACAATATCAAAAACCTGTTTCGTCATGTCCGGTGTCTGTTGTGTTGGCCTCATCAATTCAAGCATCATCCGCATTTCTTCGCGTGCTTCTTTTCGTGCATCTTGAATCATGCGCATGACATCCATTGGATTCATACCGGTAGGTTGCGCAGGCTGGATACTAATTTGTCTTTGTTCTTCTTCCTCACCGCCTCTTTGATGATGGTCTTGAGCAGATTCGAGTATCTTTTCCGGTCCTTCAATGTCGAAGGGATATCGAATAGTAGAGCCGTCTTTTTTGGTCCATCGCCCGAAGTAACTACCGCCACCATACACTTCCTGAATGAAAGACTCGCGGAATTGCTCCGGTGGAATTTCTGCAATAAACTTAGGTCGCCCCCCAAGTCCTGCTTTATGCATTCGATAAACACTGATACATCGGACGCCGCCAGGAAGAGAGTTTCTAATTGATTCCATTTCTTGATCTTCAGAGTCAATTTCTTCCTCTTTCTTTTCGGCTTCCCATTCCGGCAATTCTTCAATGGTTGTTTTTTTACGTTTAATGGACATCGTTAGCCCCTTGCAATCCGCTGTTTGAATTGTTGCTGTTCAAGAATCTTTCTGTCTACGACTTGCGCCGTCACGATATAAGCAATTGTGAATTGAATCGTAGAAGGCCGCACAAATGCTTGATGCGACAGATTGAGAATAACTTTGTCGGCTTTAATCGCCTGTCGATTCATTTCAGTGTAGATACCCTCTAGGATCGTTTCGGCGTCCGGCATGTCAAGACTGACTTCGGCGATACGGACCCAATGCGTTTTTTCAGGGTCGTATTGTTCTGTTTCCAATGTCATGCTAATCCCTTCCTGCATCTCTGACATACGCCAGCCCAAAACGTAACCAGTAGATGCGAATAATGTTGACGTTTGAAATAGATGTTTTCAACTCCCACCATGGGATGCGATACTCTGTCTCAACGTGAGGGAAAAATCGAAATTGATCCGTGCAGAAGTTCACAAAGAGCAATGCATTCCACCAAAGAGGAATTTCATGTGAATGCGCGTAGTAGAAATTCTTCTCTGTTTGAGGGGAAATTTCACGCTCTGGGTGCTGTTTTGACGGTTTCATATCCTCATTCCTCTTCAGTACTCTGAAGACGGCAAAGCTCTTGCTTTGCTAATCCGGTATCTTCTTCTCGCCTTCATATCGCAAGAACTCCCCCACTACCTCAAGAGCATTTTCAACTTTGAAATGAGCAACATGATAATCCTTTGCAAGATCGATCCATTTAAAGATTGTAGGTACCGCCAGCACGTCTTGAGCGCGAAGGATGAATACCGGCTCTTCATCAGGCATGAGTGAAAGAACGGAAATCGCTTGATTCTTCAGCATTGTCTTTCCTTTCATTTCGCCCTCATCTTGTCCGCCGACGTAGGGTATCGGCGGACAAGGGGCGTGCAAGAGTAGGGAGAGTGCTACCCTTGGACGGTCATCCGTTTCACTTTCAGCGCAAACAGCTTGACAGGATTCTGTTTCCGCTTCGTTTCCTTTTCACCGACGAAAATAATTGCCAGCTTGTCGCCGGTCTGAACCGGAGGAAACGCGGAGTCAAACTGTCGGTCTAAGGCGGTAGATCCCCAAACCACAACCGTCAAGCTTTCGCCGTCCTTCCCTGGAACGGATAATTCATAGACCCGGCTATGGTTTGGTCCTACGTCACGACGCAAGCCGATATAGTGACCGAAAATCGCATCCCCTTGCTTCTCAAACTTTGCTGAAGGGGGAAACCCGGCCAACGTTTCGCTGTGTGCGAAATCATCAGGAAGCCCCTGAATTTCAGCGACTTCTACCGCATCGTCAATGATCCGGCATGCCTGGATCTTCAGCGGACCTGTCACGGACCGCTCATCCATTACCGCTACGCCTTTTTCCTCACTCACAGCCTTCTTTGCCATTGCTAACCCCTTTCGGTTCGCTATATGGGGATTGGCTCAAGTCAACCCCCGGTGTTTGTTCTAGGTGCTTGAGCAACACCTCATTCAGATATGGTTTTATCTTCATCCGTTTTTGTTCCGCAAGGTAGTGCAGCCATATGGCTGCACGCGCATTGATCAAGGCATGTATCTGTATGAGCGCCATTAGCGACCTTCCGGCGGATGAATCGACACAAGCGCATACAGAAACGTGACGAGGCATCCAAGGATAATCCAGTTCATAATTTCTTAAACACCCTCTTTTTTGACGTTTTCCGCTTCGGTTTCGTACCCTCGTTATAAACCCGGTTTTCCCCCATTGTCAATGGCCATGTGCGCCCATTTAGTAGGGTCTGTCGTTTATCGTACTCACTCTGTAACTGCTTCGTGACGGTTCGCCACACGTTCGCTTGTTCATGGAGCTTTTTTGATTCGACCCAACGATACGGTTTCACGAATTCCGCAACACCCTCTTCAAAGAAGATCTTTTTAAGACGTCCAGGGAACTTGTTCTTTTTATCATCAGGCACGCCTTTTGCCTTGTATGTATCGTCAACATGATACAGCTTAGGAAGTTTAAACTGTGCAATTCGATGAAGCCCCTTATAGGATAGCTTGCCAAGATCTTTGGAGTCTGGAAATGGTTTCTCTTGAGCAGCCGTTCTCACGAAAACGGAATCAGTATCGCAATACAGTACACGTCCAACCTTTGACGCTCGAATCAGACAATCGTAAAGGGCTAAACGTCCGTAGGCCAGCACATAACAAGCCCATACCATGTTAGAATGCTTCGGTACCTGCCTCATGGTATATCGTTGCCCTCTGGATATCACCTGCAATTCGCCTTCTTCTCCCCACTTCCCAAAGAGGGCATTCATGAGGATCTTGAGCGTATAGCTCATCAGCTCATCCTTGCCCTTAACCTCAAGACGCCGATTATACAAAAACTCCATATACTCAGAGAATGGAGAGGGCATCAGATCGTATTCTACCGCTCTGTGTACCTGATCAATCCGATACCCTAAACTAATGGCTTTCTTCAGCTCGACATAGGTCCAGGTGCCGGTAAATTGACCGACAGGAAACAAGAGCTTGCGGGATTCTGGATCTTTAAACGGAAGCAATGGAAATTCCCTAATCGGGCTAGAAACGGTACAGCAAGCTACGCCTGCCTTCTCCCAATTTGGATTTTTAACCCCTTGAACCAACGTGTCCAAGTTTGGAAAAGGCATATTCCGCATAGCAGCTGGATAGCTAGAATTGATATCATATTCATGAATATAGCCGCGAACAGGATCAAGTTGAAAAATCTCACAACGTCCCCCATACCGTGACTGTGAAAGAAACTTCCATACCGCAAGATCGCCGTGCCGATACCAATTCGCCTTACACCAGCTTTCTGTAAAGAAAGCTATCGACGTGGATGGAAGTGTCGCCTTAATTTCCTGCACCCCTAACTCATAGTACCGCTCAAACATCGCCTGAATAAAAAGCCATGTTACTTCGCAATCGCGCTTGCAATACTCAAGATTCGTTGGATCAAAGGGGAGCTTAGGAAACCCAAGACGAACCCCCATTTCTTCAACAGACATCGGCCAATGCCGTAGCGTATTGCGGAACTGAATCTTTTTCCCATAGACAGATGCTTTCAGAAGACCGAACCCGCCATACGTCAACACGCATATTTTGTCAAGAAGGGCATTGAAAAGGTTAATCATGTCATATTCAAGATTCACAGCCCAGAATTCGCCCTCTTGCGTGAGTAGCCATTCAACGGCACGGTCAGGATTATCAAACGAAACATGCTCAACTCCATTGTAGAAGTCTACCCAATAGACTCTTCCTTTGGAATCGTCTTCCGTGTCAAAAACCCAGAAAGAATCTAAAGATTCCTTAATGGGTTTGGCAGTTTTTTGTTTCATCGTCTATCCGCCTAGTTTGAATCATGATAATTTCAATGAAAGGAATAACCGTCCAGGAATCTTCGTTTGTCTTAATTTGTATATAAGGGCTATCATTTGCTGAGATAAACCACTCACTTGAATAAAACTTCATTACAGCGGGGCTTCCATTTTTCATGAACACGTCAATGTGATATCGCTTCATCGTTTCATCCTTTCCTGCTCTTGCAGATATCGCTCCAAACAAATTTCGATCAACGTATGCACGGACATCGCCTTTGATTTCGCTAACTCTTTCATGCGCGCATAGAGAGGCTTATCGATATGATTCATGGTAGAGCAAAATGTCTTTGCTGGAATTTTAAAATTCTGAGGTGCGCGTCCCATTAGGCTGTCCCCGCTATCCATATTTGACAAAAGTGAAGTTTTCTCACATGCGCCCACCAATGAAAAATAGCGCACCACTTAAAGTGGTGCGAGTATACCATAGAGGACTCTTCGGAAAGTTTGAGACATACAGGATCGAAGCATTTAATGTGATAGTATCTCACTTGCTCTCCTTTCGGTTCGCTATTTTTAACCCGCCAGCCACGTTACCCTACACGTCTATAGGTTCAGGCGGAGTCGAACCGCCACGGGCATTTTCTTTACGGTATCAACTTTTCAATGCGGATGGAACCCCCTAGAAGTTGCACACTCTTCTTCTGTTGGCGTATGAGCTTATTCATCGCCTTGATCGATTTCAATTTCTGATCAACCATCCATTCCGGCACCACGGATAGATTATGAGTCTCAATCTTCACCTTTCGCTGAAGATCTCGAATTCGTTCTAGAGACTCTTTTGGAGAAGAAAGGCGAAGTCCACGCCGACGAAGAGATGACAGCACTTTCGATAGTAAGTAGTCTTTGAACTGAGAATATCCGTTGTGTTTATTCTCCCACATACTACGTAAGTAGCCAAGATGCAACACTTCTTTGACTCGCCTAGTTCCGATACGCCCATTGACCGTCACCCGTATGCTTCCCCGTTCGTTCTCCCAAATTTTCTTATATACCTTCTCCTTCGCAAACACGGTTGACACGCGCCGATCTGTGAGCTTCTTGAGTTCGATAATCTGCTCATAATAGTTGAGCTTCTGCCGCGCAGTTACTACCCAGTCTCCATAGGTCTGTTTCCGTAGCACAGGATCGAATCTAGGGGGTCGTTCTTCGACTTGAAGGTATTGGACTAGCTTCGTCAAATGAGGGTACCGCTTGGCGTAGGCTTTCGATACGCGCCTACCTTTACGATACTTTGAGGTTGTCTTCTTGGCAACACGCACAGCCAAGCGAGAAACCCGAACATACTGGGATGGTTGAGCCAAGAATCAGACTCCCCTACAGAGTGAAAAGCAGAAGATAACTATACCCACAAATCAAACATAACGCAAGACACAATCGCTTGTGATATAGTCTTCGCATGAGCACTAGAAAACCTGTTTCTTTCAGAATCACCGCGTACTGCTACTTCTGCTTGGCCGTCAAGGTCGATCTGTTCCATTACTACCGATCTGAGCCGTTAACTCCTACCGGAAAGACACATACGAAATGCTATACGTGTCTTGGATGCTTACTAAGAAAAGTTACGTACAGGCCGACCGACGGTTTTCATGATCGTCAAGATTGAACATCATCTGTTGAACCGGCCTAGGCGAACGGCAGAGCATGCACTTGTGGCAATTCAAGCAGTAGGCGTGCGGGAAAATCTCAACCGTGTTCACCTTCGGATAACGGCACATTGGGCACGGGTCTGATGTTTTCATAAGCCCTCCATTTCCCCCTCAGTCTACCATAACCCTTACCCCTGTCACCCCTACTTCCGTAGCCGGTCCCGTTACCCCTGCCGTAGGCCCTACCATCCCCACCGCCATAGCCCAACCCGCCACTAGGCATGGCTCCCCCGGGGGG
>CAYIHQ010000011.1:0-18825 GCA_964362905.1 uncultured Ignavibacteriaceae bacterium | reverse complement strand
CATTAACTGTTTTTTTGTCATTTGGTGCAAATCCGTTTCTAATCCGTTCCAATGCGGTTTAATAGCGTTGATTAATTCTCGTTTGGTTGTGGGGACGAAGTAGGTTTTATACATTATTAGTATCCTCCACTATATCAATCGGGTTGCCACAGTTATGACAAACATACACTCCCCCAATTTGTTCTTTTCTGAAATCCCCACAAAATTTACATCGTTGTTTTGGCGACACTATTCTTCCCACTCCCCAATATATTCTGGTGTCTGTTCTTTCTCAAAAAGTTCATAAGGTTTCTTTGTTTTATCAACACCAATCGTTCTCGAATATTTTATAAGGTCATACAATGTTGATTTTGAACACACAGGTTTTCCTTTATCTATCAAGTCAGGCTGTTTAACTTTTTTCTGATTGAAAGAACGAAACAACCCAACCAAATCTTCATCCGTAAACTTCTTAATATTTTCTAAATCGCCTGAGTATTGCATAAGAAATGTTTCCGGATTAATCGAAGCTGTTATCTTACCCCACCTTCGGTCGTTCCTATTTTTCTCACACGACAAAATTAATGCCTCAAGTGTTCCAGTCATTGTAATATGATTATCTAACCATTTTGCCCACATATAACTCCCAGCCGCCATCTCCCCACCTTCTCTAAAATCCTTCGTTGATTTCCTCCAGTGATGTGTCATTAAAATTGATGTTCCGAACGTATCCATTAAATAGTCAAGGTAATCTGTTACCTTCTTTACATCGTTTCTTTTGTTTTCATCGCCACTATAGATATTTCCTAATGGATCAAAAGCAATAATATTTATTTTCTTTGATACAATAATTTGTTCAAGAGCCGCTTGATGTTCTGAAGAAAGAAGTTCCCACCCATAAATGGTTTGAACAAACAAGTTATCTAAATTTATTATCTCCCCCATCTTTTTTAAACGGGATTGCAAAGAAGATTCTCCAAGTTCAAAGTCAATATACAACGCTCTCGGTTCATAATCACCAATCTCAAATTTATCAATAAATGTTTTTTTCTTGCTACAAATAGCCGCCAACATATTTAAAACCATAAACGATTTACCTATATTTTCCTTAGCAGAAATCATCGTGCGACCTTTTTGTTGCAGAATCCCTTTGATATGCCATTGAATCGGTGGTATTTCTTTTTTAAGAAAATCCCTTGTTGATATAGGATTAAAAAATAAAATCGGATCAGACTTCTGCCTTTTTTCTTCTTCTGATTCTGGATATTTAAACGCACTCTTAAGCCATCGTTCAATATCTTTTTCCGAGAATTCTTGCCCTGGAGTTTGAGGACACTTACTATTGTCTTTAATTATCGAACGAACAACATCAGCAATCAATCCGGATGGTTGCCCTTGTCTTTTTAACCCACACACAATTCTAAACAATATATTGTCTTGTTGTCCTTGCGGTATTGGATACCCTTGTTTTTTCAAGTCAAAACTATTATTTAATGATTCATATTTTTCAGTAAACATCCAATCCGGTGCTTCCGCCATTGGTACATCTTCATCACACCAGAAATATTCACCAAATACCGTTGTTGATGGCGGTATAATTGCATACCCTCCATCGTTTCTAATATCAAGTCCAGGTGCGATAATATCCGATCCTGTTTTGCACTTTGGTGAATATTTGAAATAGTAATGAATCCCACCCCCTCCAGTCTTTACATAAGGCGTTGGTGGGATATTAAACTCCCTGATTGATATATGCCCACCATGTCTAGGGTCTATATCCAGAACAGTCATTCCATTAATCGCACCAGTTGGCATACCCCAACAACAGTTAGAGAACTTACCAACCCACTCCATAACATGCTTTTCTTCATACGTTGCATTTTTAAACCCATGTTCTGTTAAAGGCTTCTTTTCTTTATTACAAGGAAATATCGAAATCTTGTTGTTAATGTACCTTTTTAACCCATCTAGCGTTTTTTCCATTCTACCCCTCTTTTCCACACCTGTGGATAACTCGTTTTCCATTTCCATTCCGAGCTTGTTTTCCTATATATATGTTTGGAAGCCTGGAAATGGTACTCACATACCCCCAAAAAGGGGTGTTGGGGGAACACACGTTCCCCCCACCCCCCGCTTTTGACGGTCGGTAAGCAAAATCTTGTTTTTTACCTAATTTGGAAACTCGGAAATGGTTTTGTAAGTTGTTCAAAATAAAATAGATAGGTTTTCCAACACCCATTGGAAATGGTGGGAGAAATAACTTAAAATCGAAGCAGATGTCTTTTTTTACTGAAGAAAATTTTCTTTTTAATAAATTTAGAAAGCTCAGGCACTCGGATTGAGTTTTAAACACACCTAGCGAAGGCAGTGTACCTGAGCATAAAAAAAGACAGTTCAGGCTTTCGATCCATATACTTATGGGTAAATTGCCTAAAACTGTCCTTGATATAATTTTATCTTTTTTGTATAACAATTCCTCAATCCTTCTTACTGCCATTCGCTTATATTTATATTAATATTTCATTTTTTTTTGTCAAGCATTTTAAATTCTTTTTAAACATTTGATTGAAATAAATTGGATATTTGTTATAAATATGGCGTGAAAATTCCTGTTAAAATTAGAGGGTTTAATAAGTTACGAGATGCTGCAATTGTTATTGCATGGGCAAGAGAAAGGCTTACACCAAAAGAAATATCTGAAAAATTTAATCTAACACAGAGGCGTATTGAACAAATAATTTATCATAACCATGATTTCGTTACCTTTAGTAAAGATTTAGAAAAGAAAAAACGCATTTATCGTCTAGAAAAATGGTTAGAAAAAAATCCTGAAACATCGAGAGATTCATTAGATATTTTGATTGAGTTACGAAAAGAAATTGAAGGTGAAAAACCTCTCGTCGACAATTCGACTCATAATACCGCAATTCAATATAACTGGTTGAATCAAATTGAAGAAAACAATAACGATTCATTACGCTCCACAGAATTATCAGCTTCAGATACACAACGATAAGACCAGGTATAAAGTTTTAGATATTGGTCGTCGTGGTGGTAAGACTGAATTTGTTTTAAATGAATTGATTAAGAAATCAATTGAGAAGCCAGGACTTTATTGGTACATCGCCCCTTCATATCGACAAGCAAAATCAATTGCTTGGACTCGTCTAAAAACCCTTCTTCAACCTGCCTTAGAACATTGGAAATTTAATGAGCAAGAATTGTATGTTGAAGAGACTTATTTAAAAACACGCATTGAATTGAAAGGGGCAGATAATGAAGAAAGCCTTTTAGGTGTCGGGTTAAATGGTGTTGTTTTCGACGAATCGGCTATGGTGAGGTCGACGGTATGGCCGAGGATTGTGCGCCCGATGCTTGCGGATAGGCAAGGTTGGGCTATTTTTATTTCTACGCCGAAAGGGAAGAACTGGTTTTATGATTTGTTTATGAGAGGTATTGAAGGGTCTGAAACGTATGATAAAGATTGGAAAAGTTATAAGTTTCCTACGAGTGTGAATTCATATATTGAACAATCTGAAATAAATGAAATGAAGAATGATATGCCGGAAAGACTGTTTATGCAAGAAGTAATGGCTGAATTTTTATCTGATAGCATTGGAGTTTTTCGTGGTTTAAAAAGTTGTGTTGTTGGTAAATTACAGACTCCAGTTCCTGGACGGTTTTATGTTGTTGGAGTTGATTTAGCAAAGGCGGTTGATTTTACTGTTATTACAATTCTTGATTCTGTAACTCGTGAAGTTGTTTTCTGGGATAGATTTAATCAGATAGATTGGCGAGAGCAGAAACTAAGAATTCAAGAATGGGCTGCTGTTTATAATAATGCGATGGTTGTAATTGATTCTACTGGAGTTGGTGATCCGATTGCTGAGGATTTGCAACAATCTGGTTTAAGTTTATATTATGACAAGAATGGAAATCCTGGTTTCAAAATTACAAGTGTTACAAAGGGGCAGTTGATTAATAATTTAATTTTAGCAATCGAGCAAAGACAAATTACTATTCCTCCTAAACTCGTTGTTTTGATTGAGGAGTTAGAAAACTTTGAATATCTTTTATCAGAATCCGGGAATGTTAAATATCAAGCTCCTGAAGGAAAACACGATGATGCTGTTATTAGTTTAGCATTAGCTGTTTGGGGTATTCGTAATCAGTTAAAAGAGGCGCAAGTTTTGATTAAGAATGAAAATGGGTATGCTTTTGACCGTCAAGGGGCAGGGACATTAATAAGTTCAGATGATTTAGTAACAGAATATCAAGGATATTAAAATGGCAGATATAAATCCAGAAAGTTTAGAACAGTTACCTAGGGTTAAGATAGATTCAACGATTCGAGAGTTTGTTAACAAGTTATCTCAGCAAGTTGCCGAAGAAAAAACTAATCGTGCATGGTGGGATAAGAACATTGATGTTTATCGTAATTTAAGATATGGGATTCGTCAGCCTAAGAATCACCCATGGGCTAAGTGTGCGAATTATGTCATTCCGTTAATTGATGCGGATATTTCCAGAGCCAAGCCGAATTATGTGAACTTAATCAACGTAACGCCTATTGTTACATTTGTCAGTTATAAAGGTGAGAATATTGAAGCATCACGAAAGAGAGAGCAGTTATTTGATTGGCGACGACGAAAAGATACAGATTTTTTTAGAAACTATTGTTTAGGTGTTGATTATATGCTTGAGCAAGGGATGGTCGTTTTCAAGCAATCATGGAAGTATGCGACGAGGACATATACAAGATATATCTCTTTGAATGAATTAGACGATTTAACCTTGCGTGCTTTATATGATGCAGTTGTTACCGACGAGGTTCTTTCTCAGATTATTATTGAGGAGTTCTTAATTGATGTTTCTTTCGAGGAGAATCAAGTAGAAGTTGATAGAGTAGTCCGTGAGTTCCGAGAAGGAAATAATGAGTTTGAGTTAACTTTAGTTGAAACGTCTATCAATAAAGCAGACATGACTCCTTGTTCGGTTCGTGACGATTTGGTTTTCCCAGTCAACACAACTGATTTGAATATGGCTGGATTCATTGATTATACTTTTCCAAGTACAGTCAACGATATTAAGATTGCCATGCGAGATGAGAAGTACGAAGAGTACAAAGAAGAAGAAATTCGGTCGTGGATGAAGGGGAACAATGGAGATAATAACAGAGCATATTCAACAACTTCTTATGACGATGATACAGTTTGGCTAAGAGAAACGTGTTGCTGGTATGATGTAAATGATGATGGGATTAAAGAGCGTTGCATTGTAACTTGGGCAGATAGCGACCCTGATGCTGTATTGCGGTTTATTGAATTGCCATTTAACCACGGAGAGTTTCCTTATGTCTTAATCAAAAGAGAGATTAACGATTCAGGAATATTTTCTAGTAGAGGGATACCGGCGTTAGACGAAGATTTCCAGAATGGTATATCGACAGCGTTTAATCAGGCTGTAGATAACGGAACGATTGTAAATAGCCCTAAGATTGTTTATAAGAGAAATTCCGTAGTTAATATTAGGAACATTCGTTACATTCCGGGTGAACCTGTAGAAGTTAATGGATCTACAACAGATTACGAGATTAGACAGCAAGGGAATGTTTCACAACAATTCTTATTTGGTCAAGCTCAATATTTAAAAGCATGGAAAGATGAAAGGCTTGGGAATTCAACAGCTGGTCTTAGTCAGATTAATAATCAGATTGGACTTGGTATTGGTGGAAGCAAGACAGCAAAAGAAGTCAATGTTGTTGAAGCCATGCAAGCTGAAACACAATCTTTAGATTTACAAATATTCCAGCAACAGATGGCACAGGTTTATTATCAATTAGATGCGTTAGAGGAACAGTTTGGTGATGAAGAAGAAGAATTGATTACTGACGAGAAAGCAACAAAGATTAGTCGTCAAGAGATTCAGGGGAAGTTTAATATTATTCCTAATGGAAGATTAGATAATTCCAATCCGGCACTAAGGGCACAAAAGAGTTTAACATTGTTAAGAGCATTCCTTGGCGACCCAGATATTCGACAAAGAGAATTAAAGAAGTTGTTCCTAATGGACTTTGATTCAAAACTAGTTAGTAAGTTATTTAAGACTGAAGAAGAAATCGCACAAGAACAATCTAATGCAATTCAGGCTCAAGAGATGGCGAAACAAAATTCAGTTAAAGAACAAGTCGGGTTAAGGAAAATATCAGACAACATGGACATCGAGAAAGAAGCAATCTTATCAACATTCCAAGGCAAGAAATACGCAGCGGGTTAAGGAGGAAAATATGAGCAAAGGTAATTTTCAAAAATATGTAGAAATAGATAACAATGACGAAAGAGTTCGTGAAGCAAGAAGGTCAGCAGGGAAGAAATGTTCTGATGTTTATTCTCAGTCGGATAAATCTTTAGAAACACAATACAAAGATGTTAAGTACTCTCAAAAACATCACGCATGATAGACAAGATTAACTTTATTTATAATGAGCCTCAACTATTGGGTTCTGGGTATATGTGTACTCGGGGTCTAGCAGAGGCTTTTCAAAGACTTGGGGTACTTCATTACGCTTTCAATACTACTGGTAGAGAGTTCCTAAAAGAAGATGAGCTAAGGAAGTACCCCATTTTTTATATTAGAGGTTTTCTGCAAGGAAGGAAGCCTCACGTAGACGCTGGTGGCGAACAAGTGAAGGTTACACTTCAATCCGAATCATTCTTTACAAGGCATGGTTATAAAGACGCTAGTTCAAACATGATTCGTGAACGAGAGAATTTGTTTGATGCCATGATAACTTTTGCGGAATCGGATTTAGAGTTGTATAGAATACCAACTTATTGGATGCCGTCATGGGCAGATATTACAGTTCTCGATGATATTGATAAGCCGATTTATGATGAATTGGGTTTCATCGGTGGATTGCCGGGTCGGGAAGATTGGTTTAATCAAGACAAGAAAGGCATCATTCGGCATTTCCAGACTGAGTTACATACAGACGCTTTAGTTAATGCTCAACGATATACAAAAGCAATCAATCAATTCAAGATTCTAGTTGCACCACCTGGAAGATTCTTTAATTCAATGACTGGTAGAGTTTTTGAAATCATGGCGTGCAAGAGATTGTGTTTAGCTTATGTCAATCCAGATACCATGTTTAAACACATGGAATTGTTCAAAGATGGCGAAGATATTATTTATTGGCAGACATTTCCTGAGATGGTTGAGAAGTTTGAGTATTATAAAAAGCATGAAGAAGAAGCTAACAGAATAGCGATGAATGGTTATAACAAAGTTCGTGAATGTTATAACCAAGATTGGGCGGCTAGGTTTATTTCGGATATTGTTTTAAAATATGCTAATAAAGAGGTACTAAGTGCTAGTTCTTAAAAAGCCATACGATCAATTTGAACAAAGAGATGTTATTTCTATGACAAATCTTTGTGGAATGGTTGAAAAGCCGGGAATGAAGATTCTTGAAATTGGTTGTTGGTTAGGAGATTCTACTCAGATATTGGGTAAATTTGCTTTAAAGAACAAAGGTGAAGTTCATGTAGTTGATACTTTTAAGGGGTCAGTGGCAACTGAGTTATTAGATTTTGCGAAAGAAAATAATGTGCGTGAAATATTTGATGCCAATATGTCAGAGTTAAAGTTGGATTCGGTTCTTAAAGTTTACCAAATGACTTCAGATGAAGCATTGAATGAGTTTAAAGATGAATACTTTGATTTAATCTTTATTGATGGTGACCACAGGTACAAGCAAGTATTAAAAGACATTGATAATTATCTGCCAAAAGTTAAGAAGGGTGGAATCATTAGTGGGCATGATATTGATGCTAGGTATAAGGATATTGTATGGTCAGAAGATTTATCAATGTTAGAGAACAATTCTCAAAAAACATTAAGTCACGAATGGATTCATGTAGGTGTTTCAAAAGCTGTCCATGAAAGATTTAGAGATTACAATATTTTTGGAAAGACATGGTGGGTTAGAAAATGAAGATTGAACAACGATTAGTCCGAAGAAGCATGGAAGATATTATTCACATTGGTGAAGCTTTGGAAAAGTTTTATAACGGACAATCTGGGGCGGTGTTGAGAGCGTTTATTAATGGACGGATTACAGAAGAAGCTAAAATACATTATGACAAAACGATACAATTATCTTCAGATAGGATTCTAGGGCGTATTGAAGCCTATCAAATGATAATTGATGACATAGAGAAAGCGATACAAGATAAAAATCAACTCACCGCACCAAAGGAGGAAGGAAATAATGACTAAAGCTAAAGCAACAAAAAAAGTCAAGAAATCTAAAAAGAAATCTTATTAAAATTTTATAGGTTCTTCAGACCTTAAAACTGATGGTAGTAAAAACTTGTCTCCCAAGACAAGTATAAAATAAATGCGAGAAGGAGAAAAAATGCCAGTACAAGAGAGTAAACAAACCGACCAACAAAAAGAACAAGAAGTTAAAACTCAGGAAGATAAGTCCTCAAGTGTTCTTGACAACCTGAAGAATTCCAGTTTGATGGATGGATTAGTGCCACCTGAGGAGAAGGTTAAAGAAACCGAGGAGGAGTCAGTTGAAGAAGAATCAGTTGAACAGCAAGAAGAATCCTCTGAAGAAGAAGTTACAGACGAAGGGGAATCCTCTGAAGAAGAAGTGGAAGAAGATTTAATTCCCAAGTCAAAGGTTCAGGCAAGGTTTGATAAGCTAACGAGTCAGTTAAAACAGCTTGAATTAGAGAATGCTACCCTTAAAACGGCTACATCTCAACCTAAAGATGTTGACGAAATTCAAGTTAAACTTAACAAGATGTCAGAAGGGGAATTAAAATCCCTGAAGCGTCAAGTTAGGGTATCCCAGATTAGCAATTCATCAGACCAGACTAAACTAGATGAACTTCTGGATTTAGAGGAAAAGATTGATTCAACTCTAAAGGAAACTCCAACTAGGTTTGTGAATGAGCAGAATGAAATGTTAAAGCAGACAGCTATGAGAATTGACCGAGACCCGGAAATCTCTGCTTCTGAAAACAACATCAATTCTGTTCTGAAGATTGCTAACGAGATTTATAGCAGTTTTCCTAACCTTCAAAAATCAGTAGATGGTAAAGCACTCGCCTTAGATTTAGCTGCAAAGCATTTTAAGGAAGTAAATAAGCTATCCAAATCGAATACGGAGAATACAAAACTGAAGGGTCAAGTCAACACGCTAAAGAAGAAAACCTCTTTAGATACCAGGAACCTGAAGGGAAATGTTGATAGAAGCAAGTTAGACACTTTGAGAAACACAGCTTTTAAGGGTGGAACGTCAAATGATAAGACTGCTTATATCAAAGAGGACCCTCGGTTCAAGATTGAAGAAATGCTTCCTGATTTTAAGATAGGATAAAACTATGGCATCAAGTCAAGTAAATACGTATTTTGCAAAAGGGATTAGGGAAGGGTTAACCAATACCGTTGCTGACCTTTTTGCAGATGATGTACCGTTTTTTGCTATGGCAGAGAAAATTTCTGCTGGAAATACGTTGCATGAGTGGCAAGAAGATTCGTTAGCTGCCGCTTCAACCACAGGTATTGTTGAAGGTGCTTCTTTATCTTATGCTCAACCTGCAACAAGAACAAGACGCAAGAATTCCTGTCATATCCGTCTACGAAACTGGGATGTAACATTTACTCAGTTAGCAGTTGACGTAGCTGGTATCAAAGACCAAGTAGCTCGTGAAGTTATGAAAGCTATGAAGGCTTTGTTAACAGACTATGACAAAATATTTTTGAATACAGGAAACTCTGGTGCTGGTACGACTTCATCAGCCCGTACTGCTAAAGGTATTCAAAAAGCAATCTCAACAAACACAGGTCGTGGGTCATCTGCTGGTGGTGCAGTCCAGCAAGCTTTGACTGAAGCTAAAGTTAACGCTTTACTTCAGAAGATTTGGTCTCAAGGTGGCGATCCTCGTGCTTTATTCTGCCATGGTTACCAAAAGCGTGTAATTTCTCAAAACTTTACCGCTAAGACTGGGTTTTCATACAGAATTGAAGCATCGGCAAGAACAGCTATCAATAACATCAACAGATATGAAGGTTCCTTCGGAACTCTTGATGTTATTCCAGACCGTCAACACATGCTTCGACGTATTACGGTTGTTACACCAGACCACATCAAAGCAGCAGTTCTGCGTGATATCCAGCAATACAAGGGTGCGCCGACTGCTTCTTCTGTTAAGGGGTGGGTGGAAGCTGAAATGACTTTACAATGGGGTAATGAAAAAGCCCATGGTAAACAAACTCATCTTAAAACAGCAAGCGTAGCAGGCGTTTAATTAATTGGTTTTGGGGGTTCCATAAAAACCCCCACTTATAAAATGGAAACTCAAACAAGTAGAAATAATGAAATTGTAGCAGAGGCAACAAATGAAGTATTGGCAGAGAAACCAGATGCAGTTAATAATCTGGAAGATTTCTTAAATCGTGTTAGCAAGAAGTTCATTGAGAAGAAGTTGGAAGATTTTCCGAGAATGTGTCAAGTCGCAAGAGTTCAGAATAAGATTAAGCTCGACGAGTTAAGGAATAACAGCAAATCAGGGAAATATACTGATTCTCTTGGGTGGTCAGAGGATAGGTCATTTAAATTCGAATTTGAGATTCCTGAAGATTTATATATTTTTATGATAAACTTAGTCTATAAAAAGTTCTGGAACGATGATAACAGCAAGGTATGGCGAGCTTTTATGAACGCTATTTGCCGAGGAGATGATTCAATCCAGACGTTGATGAAAGTTAAGACTCTTTATGGACCAAACTCAGATGGGAGTTTAACTGCTTAATGGGTCAGACAATTGAGAAGTTATCAGAAAGAAAGATTTCAGCGAAGTGTATTTTTAATAACAGATTTGTTATTGAGATCTGTGAGAAGGTTCATACGCATTACAGGAATTTGCGGATAGTCCAAAGTTTAGATGATTTCATTAATACCGCAGAAGGATTCCGGGATGCGTTAGACCGATGGAAGAAACGAGGGTGTCCGGGAACAGGGAATAGACATATTGAGTTGTGCAGAAAGAATGTAGCGATTGCTGACGATAGCGATACAATCCAAATCAATCTAAACAAGAACCTTTACAATGAGCATAGCGGAGAGATATTTTCGAAGGGTGCAGACTTCACCGAGCAACAGTATATCCATCTCAAGATTCGGGATTACCGAATAGAACTCAGCCTAGAAGATTTTAAGGAGTTATCTCATGCCGTTAAAGAAGCTACCAATCGACTTGAAAATAGCAGTATTCATGTCGCATTATAAAAGACCCGAATACACCAAGATAGCATTAGACAACTTAGAAAATGCTCAGGAGTATAAAAACACTGATTTTTATATTGTGGATGATAACAATCCTAACTATGGTCTTAGGGATAGGATTATTGATTTTTTTGATAATGTTCGTGGCAAAGGGTATGACTTGCTTTGTAAGGTAGACAATGACTGCGTTGTTCCGAAGAATTGGTTGAATAAGGTTGTTGATGTGTTCAGTAAGACTGATGCAGATATTCTAAGTCCAAATGTCATGCCGAGTAATGCGGCTTTTACCTATGGACAAGATGATACAGAGGGAAAGGGTTACAGACCGTCAGAAATCGTTGGTGGTCTTTGGTGCATGAAAAGCGAGTGTATTGATGGCTTGGAATTTACTAAGTATGGTACGAATGGTTTAGTCGGTGCTATCTCTATCTTAAAGCAGATTGTAACTGAGAAGGATTTAAATATCGGGTGGATCCCTGACTTAATTGTTGAAGATGTTGGTCATTGGTCTGGGATTCATAAAGATCACATCAAAAGTCGTGAACACTTTGAATATTCTCTAGAAGTATCAAGAGAGGTGGCGTGGGGGATTAATGGATAACATTCTATTCAGGAATGATGATGTTTCCTGTAACACCGACCTGATGGATTTGGCAGATATTTATGCGACGATAAGAGATATTTTCCCGAAAGCAGTAATTGTTTCCGCAGTATCATTATTTTGCAAGGAAAACACCAAAGGTAGCGTTTATGAAAATGTTCCTTTCAAAAATAATCCAGTCAAATGGTTCTACAATACTGACCGAATTATCACCGAGTTAGGTAAAATTCCAAAGAGTGTTATCGCTTCTCATGGTCTTTACCATGTTGACCATTCCAAATTAAGTTTTGATGCTCAAGAAATGTCTATCTTGGGGTCGTGCAAATACCTCAATACAAATATATTTGTGCCTCCTTTCAATAAAACCAATGACGATACTGTTAACATCTGCTTAGACAATGGGATAGAGATTTATCATAAGAGTCAAGGATGGAAAAATATTGAATACGAGAATTTTGATGCGACACATAAATATTGGTATTTTCATTCTTGGAGATGGACAAAGAATAGTCTTAGATTAGCCTTATACAAAAGCAAAAATGAATCAACCATATTCAACAGTTAAAACAGCTTCAAGTTGGGATAGTTTTAAAGACACTCTTTATGAGTGTCTGGATTTGTTTAAACCAAAAGATATTCTGGAGTATGGACCCGGTGTTTCTACAGGAATTATGTCTTTATATCCAAGCGTTAAGACGGTAAAGAGTATTGAACATGATGAAGCGTGGTATCATAAAGCACTCAGTAATCTTTACAGAAACAATGTAACTTATTTCCTTGAGAAAGATTTATCAAAATATCCTTATGTAACAAAAGATGAAAAGTTTGATTTAATTTTCATTGATGGTACAGAGAGAGAAAAATGCCTAGATGAATCTCATTCAAAATTAAATAGCTTCGGGATTGTTGTATTGCACGACGCTGAGAGGTTGAATTATAAGAAACATATTAATAGTTTTTGTTACAAGTTCTTCAGAGATAATGGGAATACTGTGGTCTTAACAAATAGTAATTATTGTGGAAACAAATTAGGCGATAAGTATGATTAAAAAAAGAGTTGCGATTCATCAAAAGAATTTCATTCCATGGGTGCCTTATTTTTATAAAATGGCGATGGCAGATATTTTCATTTTCTTAGACCATGTGCAGTTTGAGAAGAATGGTTATCAAAATAGATTCATGTATAAAGGCAAATGGATAACGAAACCGGTAGAAGGTGGGGTAGAAACAATCAATTCCAAGAATTATGTCGGGTTAGATAATTCAATGCTATGGGCAAGCAAGGGTTCGGTTGCAGGGTTAAATGAGTTATGGATTCGAGCGATTCAATATACTCTAAATATAAAGACAAGGCTCGTTAGTGATTTCATGGTTACCGAGAAGAATGGAACAGAAAGACTTATTGAATTAATAAAGTTTTATGGTGGGAATGTTTATATCACCAATCCAGAAGCGAAAGACAAGTATTTAGACGAAGATAAAATGAAAGCGGCTGGAATTGAGATTGAATACTGTGTTGTTCCAAGGAATTTAAAAATCTCTATCTTTGAAGCCTTTGAAACTTTTGGCATAGAGGGTACGATAAAACAACTACCAAAGATGAATAATGAAAAACCTAACCGAGTTCTTCAGCACGCTACATAACGTCGATTTCCCATACGTTGTCCTAAGAAATTGGGAGAATTTGCCTTATTCTGTAGAAACAGGCGACCATAGCGACCTTGATTTACTTGTTTATGATTTACAACACTTTTTAGAGATTTTTCCAGATGCCAGATCAGTATTCCCAAGCCCAAGAGTTAGATTCAAATTTTCTATTGGTGACACTCATCTTTATATGGACTTGAGGTTCGTAGGAGATGGGTATTATCCACAAGATTTTGAGGAAGCGATATTAGAAACTAGAGAATGGAACGACAACGGTTTCTTCACCCCGAACCCGATTCATCATAGAGTAGCCCTTTCGTATCATGCAGTTCATCACAAAGGAGTTAATACATATAAGAAATGGTTAGGCGATTGCAGTATCCAGGAATTGTTAGATGCTTTGAAAAAGTCAGAGATTGGGTGGGTTGAGCCTACTGATAAATCAGTTGGCAGATTTAATGCGTATTGGAAGGGTGCAACGTCAGTTGTTTCAAGAGAGAATGGTGGTTATTTAAAGAAGCAGAATGGATTCAACAGCTTTAATTTGATAGAGAATGAAAAGAGGATTCTTTCTAAAGCGGTTTCCGTTCATTTTCCTAAGATTCTAGGAGATTCAGATGGTGGGATTCTTATTGAAGATTGTGGAGAATCATTGAAGTCAACTAAATTGCCTGACGATTGGAAGAATCAATTAGTGCAGATTGTCTTAGATTTAAGAGCAAACAATATCATTCATAGAGATATAACCCCGAATAACTTAATGGTCAAAGATGGCGTGATTAAACTAATTGACTTCGGGTGGAGTAAGTTCATTGATGATGCAGATGATAACCCCCCTTCTTGTTTAGGTTATCCTTACAAACCTTCATACGGTTATGACGATAATTTTTCCATGCGAAAGATTATTCGTCAGTTAGAATATAAAATAGAAGAAACCAAGGATAACTTAGTGGAGGCTTTAGCATGAAGATTTTGGCGATTTTAAGAGATGATTCAGCGTGTAACCATTACCGAGTTTTTTGTCCTTTACATAAACTAGCTGAGCATGGAATGGCAGAAGTAACTACCGTCGAAGAAGGACCAGAGTTATCAACAGGGGTTGCTTTAGAGAGAGTTTTGCAGAGTGATATTATCGTTACTCATAGACCAGCGAGTGAAGAATGGTATAAATTTCTCAAAGTTCTGCATAAATCAGGAAAGATTATTGTTTGCGATTATGACGACGATCCTTTTAATACCTCACCATTAAATCCTTACTATCAATATATCGGAACTGAAGAAGTCATGTATCAATGGGCTGACGGTTCAAAAGAGATGTTGTGGAGTAAGAATCCTTTGGAAAGTGGTGGACGGTATTTGAATATTGAACAGAATATTCGTCGAAGGGATTTATTTAACGCAAGTTTCAAGAAAGCTGATTTAGTAACAACAACGACGGAGATATTGAAGTCAAGATTGCAGAAGATTAATTCTAATGTAGCAGTTTTACCAAACCTAGTCAATTTTGACGAATATCCCATCCTTGAATGTAAGAAGAAAGAGATTCGCATAGGATGGCAAGGCGGGGCAAGTCATTATGAAGATTTGCACATGGTTTCTAAGGCGGTTAAGAATATTATCAAGAAATACGACAATGTTAAGTTCATCTATTGGGGTGATGCTCGAATGTATGGTCTATTCCGAGAGATTCCAATTGATAGGATTGAATGTCATGCGTGGTCAAAGTATATCGTTTATCCGTATAAATTAGCAACAATGAATTTGGATATTGGTCTTTGCCCTGTTATAGACAACGAATTCAACCAGAACAAATCTGCAATTAAATATCTTGAATACTCAATGTTCAAGACTGCAACAATCGCCTCAAACATTCCCCCATACTCTCCGGTTATAACAAACGGCAAAGACGGTATTTTAGTAGACGAGGATGGCTGGTTTGATGCTATGGAAGAACTGATTTTGAATAAAGAGAAGCGAGAGCTTATTGGCAAAAATTCTTATGAAAATGTTTATGAGAATTACAATATTGATAGCAAGATTTATCTATGGTATGACGCATACCAGAAGCTGTTAAAGCAGGACATTACAGAATCGGTTCTTACGAAATAGGAGAAATATGTCATATACATTCTTAAACCAGCAAGACAAGTTGAGTTCATTGTTAGGAGATAGTAATACAGGTACAGATTCAATGTTTCCTAGTGCTCAAAGGGTTAAAGAGATTAATCGTGGAGAATGGCGTTTTTCTGTTGATGCTTTAAACCTTAAAGAGTATGCAACAGGAACGATTTCTAGTTCTCAGCTAGCTCTCCCATCTGATTGGATTCAAACACATTGTTTAATTGTGAATAATGTCGTTATTACAAATGATAGAGAGGTTTCTCTTAAGGATTATGAAAGATATTATAACTGGGGAGGGAGTGATCCTTATTATTACATATGGGAGTTTTCTGGTACAAAGTATATAAAATTCTTTGGTTCTGGGATTGATGGACAGACTTATCTTTTATACTATTTTAAGAAGCCAACGACGGAGTTGAGTGCAACAACTGATGTGTCTTTGCACCCCGAAGAATATCGGGAAGCATCGGTTTATTATGCAGCATCGGAACTAATGAAACAGATTAGTAAACATGCACAAGCTAATGAATTTATAAATCAATATGCTTATTTTGTGCAGATGGCAAGAGAGAAAGAAGCTAAGAGTTATATTGACAAAGAATATCCTCGACCTGATTTTGGAGATGTTCATCCTCAAAATACAACTGATACTCAAGGAACAGGTTGGTAAGATGCCATTAAGCAAGACATATAACGAAATTCTCGATAGGAAAGATAATCCAGAGCTAGTCTTGGAGTTATTGTCTTTCGCTGGTGGGGAGAATACGATAGGTGAGGATCAAGAGTTAAAGACCAATGAAGCAAGAACGATTGAGAACTGGGATTCTATCTCTTTAGGTGGTATGGAGAGGTCAAAAGGGTTTACAGAAGTTTCAGACGGTGGGGCTTCCTATTCAACCGCACCAGATGGTCTATTCCATCATTTTGAAGGTTCTACAGTCAGAAATTACGTGATTATCGGTGGAGATTTAGCTTATAAGAACGGTTCAGCGATTACTCAACAAACTGCTGGTGCTTTCACAAGCGGCACGTTATGCGGTGGGGTATCAGCAGGAAGTTCTTTATGGATAACCAACACAACAGATAACTTAAAGAGGGCGACAATCGCAGGTGGTGCAGTTACACCAGCTGGACAACCTTCGAGTGCAAGAGAAAGAGTTTATTATCATAAGTCAAGGTTAGTTGCTGAAGGCGGTGGGGTAACGGTATATGGTTCTAGAGCATCAACAGGAAATTGGACTGCGGCGAACGCTTGGTCAGCTACTGGAGATGCTTGGAATATTGATTTACCTGATTTGACAAAAGGTTGTGCTCCAAACTTCCCTAGCGGTAATGAAATTTTAGTTTTTACTGAATATCAAGCTTATTCTTTATACAATTTTCCAAATGTAGCTTTTCGTCCGATTGAATCCTCGCATGGTTGTTCAGCACCGTTTTCAATCGCTCAAGGGAATCAAGGCGTTTGTTTCATTTCAAAATACCCAACATTAGGCGTGTATCTCTATGACCGAGTGAATTTCATCAATCTGACAATTAATGAAGATTGGATTGAAGATGTTGATTTGACTAAAAGATGTTTTGGAGTTTATCGGGAGAATACATATCATTTGTTTTACAATGAAATAGGATCAGGAGTTTCATATCCGAATGTGTGGAGAATTTATGATTTCAGTTTTGGCAGATGGATGAAACGACCTATTAATGCGAGTGTGTCAGATACCTTTGGTTACCCAGCAGTTCTTCATAAATCCAGCAACGAGTTTTATATTGCTTCCTCTCAGAAAGACAAGCTGTATCAGCTTGAAGATACAAGCAATTCCGATAACACTTATTCTACAGAAGCGACCTACACCACCAAAGATTTCACCTCAAGAGATTTCGGATTGGAGAGAGATGAAGTTAGGCTGAAGTTACTTAAAATGACCGTTACTTATTACGGAACAACAGGAAACCTGACATTCAACTGGATTGCAGATAGAGGACTAGCGACTGGTTCACAAACAATAACTATTTCTTCAACAGGGGCATTAGTTAATACTACTTTCACAATAAACACCTCTTCTTTATCAACGCCGCCTCCTGATAAAACTCTAACTCAATCCTTTGGGAATAGTGCCATCGGGCGAAGATTTAATTTCCAGATTAGAAATACAGGAACAAGTGTAAGACCAAAAATTAAAAAAATAAAAATTGTTGCATTGGCTTTAGATGAAAGTTAGGAGATAAAAGATGGCATATTCTTCGGATTTAGTCAGGACTAAGAATTGGGGAACTGAAGTTTTAACAGATTCTGATTTAGAAGGTCAGTATGATTTAATTATTAATTGGGTCATGGCAGCTATGAACGCTACTACAGGTCATTCTCATAGTGGGGCTTCCAATCATGGTCCAAAGATTTCTTTAACAGCAGCCGCCGGAGTTTCTGGAACTCTCCCAATCGCAAATGGTGGAACAGGGGTAACAACCTTAGCGGCATTGTTGAACTTAGTTTATCCCGTAGGAAGCGTTTATATTAATGTTTCTGATTCAACAAATCCTGGAACGCTTTTAGGGTTTGGAACATGGGCTGCATTAGGGGCTGGGAGAATGATTGTTGGGTATGATGCTGGGGATACGGCTTTTGATACCGCCGGTGAAACAGGTGGTGCGAATACAGTTACTTTGACTACAACTGAGTTACCAGCTCACACTCATGACTTTTCTTTAAGGGCTGTAAACTCTGGTGGAACAGCTGGAATTGCTCAGGATTCAGATGGAACAGGGTCTATAACAACAGATACAACAGCGTCTGCAGGGAGTGGTGCGGCATTTAGTGTTTTGAATAAGTATGTAACTTGTTATACGTGGAAGCGCACAGCGTAAGAAAGTTAAGGAAAGTGTAATGGATTACGGATTTATAAATTTTTCAAAAAATGATTTACAAACTGAGGAAGGAATTGCTCAGTTAAATAGAATCCTTAATCTTCTAGCAATCAATCTTCCAGGAGATTCTGAGAACATTCGTATTTATTCTGGTTACGGTACTCCAGAGAGTGTTGTTACCGCTGGAATAGGTTCAATTTATATGAGAGCTGATGGATCTTCTGATACATCTGTTTATCGTAAAGAATCAGGAACTGGCAATACTGGATGGGTTGCTGTTTCAAATGTCGCTTTACCTCTAGCTGTTGAAAGC
>CAYIHQ010000010.1:0-20142 GCA_964362905.1 uncultured Ignavibacteriaceae bacterium | reverse complement strand
TGCCCCGATCCGTGAAACCCATGGGCAGGACCACGCACGGATGACCGGTGAGATTCGTCAGCAGGAGTTGATTCCCACCGAAGGACGGAGCGACGATCACGTCCACGGTCCGGAAGAGTTCTGCCGTCTCTTCAATGAGCAGCGTCCGGACGCGATTCGCCTGTAAGTACTCCACCGCGGGGATGAACCGTGAGGCGCGAAACACGTTCGGCCACGCATTCTTGATCTGCCGGACCATCAGGTCGTCCCGATTTGAACGCGTGAGGTCGTCAAACGCCGCAGCCGCCTCCGCCGACAGGATATGGGTCAGATGGTCCACGGGAAGGTCCGCCGGAAACTCCACCGGGACCAGGTCGGCGCCCAACGAATGCAACACCGTAAGGACCGAATCGGAGAGATGCTTGTTCTGCTTCACGCTGTCAAAGGCGCTCCGGTAATATCCCACACGCACCGACCGGAGCGGAAGATTCGCATCATACACGAACGGAACATCGCGCACCGTCGTCGGGTCCGACGGGTCGTACCCGTGAATCGCCTGGAACACCACTGCGCAGTCTTCTACCGTCCGGCAGATCGGTCCGAGTTTGTCCATGCTCCACGACAACGCCATCGCACCCGCACGGCTCACCCGCCCGAAGGTGGGACGAAGTCCCGTCGTTCCGCAACGATCCGACGGCGACACGATCGAGCCCCACGTCTCCGACCCGATCGCGAAGCCGACGAGTCCCGCCGCCGTCGCCGACGCGGGCCCGGCGGAAGAACCACTGGATCCTTTTGTCGTGTCCCACGGGTTCTTGGTCGTTCCGCCGTACCACACGTCTCCCCATGCCAGCGCCCCCAGCGTCAGTTTCGCGACGAGCACCGCCCCCGCTGCTTCCAGTTTCCGGATGACCGTGGCATCCTCCCGGATCCATTGGTCCTTGAACGGCATGGCGCCCCAGGTTGTTCGATGATCTTTCTGGGCAAGGAGATCCTTCGCGCCGTACGGAATGCCGTGCAACGGGCCGCGGTAGATCCCGTGGGCAAGCTCCGCGTCGGCTCGCGCCGCCTGTGCCAGCGCCAGCGAATCCGTGAGCGTGATGATGCATTGCAACATCGGTCCGTACCGCCGGAGGCGTTCGAGATACATCCGGGTCAATTCGACCGAGGTCACGCGCCGCGCACGCACGAGAGCGGCGAGTTCTGTCACCGGAGCGAACGCCAGGTCCTCCAGATCCGCCGGCCGAACTACCGGCGTTGAGGCAGACGGCCGGAAGCGGGACGGGCCGGAGGGGAGTTTGAAACCTTTCGGCAACGGATGAAACAGCAACGCCGGAGCGAGACTGTTGGGGATGTCGACGCCCCTCGTCTTGACATAGTTCGCCGAAAAATCCCGCAAGTCGTCCTGCATCGAGTCACGCTCGGCCGTTGTGAATTCCAGCACAGCGAGACGTTCGGCAGAGCGCATGTCCGTGTCCGATCCCCGGCCTCCCACCAGCATGCCGACAACGAAGCACACGCCGCAGAGAGTGAGCAGAAGGAGGAGTCGGAGAGTCGTGTTGTTCATGGGCACGTAATGGTCACACGCGTTGGCGGAACACGGCGAAGCGAACGATCACCATTGTCCCAAGAGACGTTTCCACGGTTGAAGCAAACGTCGGTTGCAGGATGCCGTTGCCGTCGTACACGATCTTCGTGGAGGAGGACGTCCCTCCTTCCACCGGCGTGAACCCCTCCACGGTCGCCGGCAAGTTGCCTGCGATGATCATGGGCATGCGGGCGTCGCCTCGCGCGTTCTTGATCATCGACATGCACCGCGCCTGATCCGCCGCCGGGGCCTTCGGGGGAAGTTGAGCGCTGACGACCAGAAGGTCTCGCACGCCGCCGTCCACGACGGCTTGGAGACTTCCGTCGTTCACCGCCGATCGCACGCCGGTATACGAGGTCACCGAACTCGATCGAATGGGGTATGCCGCCAGGACCGCGTTGCCCACCTGCCGACCGGAGAAGTCTGCCATCTCGCCGAATGCCTGCCGCCAATCCGCTTGCCGGGCCAATTCCGCGACTGGGTCGATGCGGGTGGAGACTCCCGGATAGCGCGTAAGATTCTGGATCGCCAGCACCTCGACCTGTTCCGATTTCAGTTGCTGCCAGAGGCGGGTAATGTCGGCACGTTTGATGCGTTTGTTGAGATTGGTGAGATTGAGGGAGGCGACCGTAATCATCAGTTCCGGCTTCGGCGGCGCCTCGCCTTGCTGGACCTTTGGGGCCGGTCCGCAACCGGCAAGAAATGCACCGACCATGATGAGCGCCGTGTACCGCCGGAGGTGATCCCAACGCATCAAGGCTTGATCCCCTTCAAATAGGTCGTGAGGGGGTCAAAGACGTGCGTGGTCCACCCTTTTCGATGACTGGCGGCCTCGGAGCTGGTGGGAAATCCCGCGTGGGTCAGCTTCACCGTTGTGCGCTTTGCGCTGCCGGAGAACGTACATCGCACGACCGATGCCTGCGTCCCTTCGGGCCACTCCGTGACCGACCACGTGAAGGAGAGTCTTCGGCCCACCTCATACGCGAGGACGTGACCGGTGACCCATCCGTCGAACATGGAAAACGCTCCGCCGATCTTGCGCTGGACCCTGCCCGATTGACCGGACCAGGACCTGATGGCGCGGCCTTTCGTCATGGCCTCAAAGACGTCGGATGGAGACGCCGGCAACGATACGCTCAGTGTGAATCGCGGCATCGCGAGATTCCTTTGATCAACGGCGAAATGAAGGCGAGAGAGAGGAGAATCACCGCCGGCAGGGGTGCAATCTGCCCGGCGTCCGAAACTCAATCTAACAACCGGCTGCCGCATTGGCAACGGAATACTGTCCCCGCCCTGGGCGGACGAACGAAGAGCGTCAGTCCCAGCGGCCCGGAATGGATGCTCCGCATTGGGGACAGGCGCCGTTTTGAATGCGGTTCTTCCGAACAGTGTAGCCGGAGCGCTCAATGAGCGTCGTCGCGCACGACGGACACCGCGTGTCTTCCCACGAACCGACGCGTCCGGAAGCGTTCCCCGCATACACGAAGCGCAAACCGGCGCGGGTCCCGGTTTCCGCGGCACGGATCAGGGTGGCGGGCCTCGTCGCTCCGGCGTCCGTCATCTTGTAGTCGGCGTGATAGGCGGTGACGTGCCACGGAATGTCCGGCGAGACGGATGCGATGAATTCTGCGATGGCGGTCAACTCGGCGTCGGAGTCGTTGGCGCCCGGGACGACGAGCGTGACGATCTCGGTCCATATGCCGCGCCGGACCACCTCACGGATCGTTTCCTGCACGGCGACCAGCGTCCCTCCGAGACGCGAATATTCTTTCTGTGTAAATCCCTTCAGATCAATCTTGTACAGGTCGAGGTGCGGCTGGAGGAAATCGAGGACTTCGGGCGTCGCGTTGCCGTTGGACACGTACGAGGTCACGAGGCCATGGCGCTTTGCCTCGCGGAACACGGCGACCGCCCATTCCGACGTGATGAGCGGCTCGTTGTATGTGCTCGTCACCACGCGCGCCCGCGACAGGAGGGCGAGTCGAACGATTTCTTCGGGGGTGATCTCCTCGACGTCGGTGCCGGCGGCCGGATCGCGCAACGCCTGGGACGTGAGCCAGTTCTGGCAGTAGGGACAGTGATAGTCGCAGCCCAACATGCCGAAGGAGAACGCCGTCGCTCCCGGGTATGCGTGGTAGAACGGTTTTTTTTCGATGGGGTCCGCCTGGAGTCCAGCAACATATCCCCACGGAACGCGGAGCGTGCCGCCCTCGTTGAAACGCACCTTGCAGATCCCTTCTTTTCCAGGAGCGATCTTGCAGCGATGTCCGCAGGCAAGGCAGCGCAGCCAGCCGTTCTCCATCGGTACCGAGAGCGTGCCGGGAACCGTATGCCGGGCAAGCGGCCCGCCCGGCGAAGGAGTCGAACCGTTGGGCTTCATGGAATGACGGTCCTATGTGTGTTCAACGTGATCGTACTTTCCGGGACCGCGAGGGGGAATGCGGGCGGCTCGAGGGACGGATCAGCCCTCGCAGCGTCGCCAGGTTTTCCATGTCCTCGTGGAGGTCATCGCTCTTCGGTGTTTCGAGCAACTTTGGAATCCCGGCAAATCGCGGGTCGTTCATGAGGTGGCGAAATCCATCGAGCCCGATGGCTCCCTTGCCGATATGCTCGTGCCGATCCACCCGGGATCCGAGACCCTTTTTGGAATCGTTGACGTGGAAGACCGCCAGCCGGTCGAGCCCCACGACGGCGTCGAATTCTTCGAACGTCCGCTCGTATCCTTTTTCGGATGCAATGTCATAGCCGGCGGCAAAAATGTGGCAGGTGTCGACGCAGACCGCCATGCGCGCGGGTTCGGCCACACGGTCGATGATGGCGCGAAGATGTTCAAATGTGCAGCCGATCGCGCTTCCCTGACCGGCTGTCGTCTCGAGGACGCTCTTGACCTGATATCCTTTCGTGCGCTCATGGACGATATCGAGAGACTCAGCGATGCGGTCGATGCCGGCCTGGTCACCCGCACCCATGTGCGACCCCGGGTGCACGTTGAGGTACGGAATGCCCAGGCGCTCGCAGCGCTCCAGTTCATCCTGCAACGCTTCGCGCGACCGTTGGAGCGTGACGGGATCGACCGCGCAGAGATTGATGAGGTACGTGTCGTGCACGACGACGGGACCAAGATTTGCATTCGACAGCGCCTCTTTGTAGGTTGCCACGTCCTCGTCCGTGAGCGGTTTGCCCCGCCATTGGTTGTTGTTCTTCACGAACATCTGGAGCGCGGTGCATCCGGCACGGAGGGCACGCTCCACCGCTGTGTGGAGTCCGCCCGCGATCGACATGTGCGCTCCGAGCAGGCCTGCCTGCCGATCCAACGCTCGTTCAGCGGCAGGCAGGGGCGTCTCGCTCTTCAAGGGTGTCATCGACGGCAATGTACGGATTCATGCCCACACGCACACGCCAACGATTTCGATGGAACGGTCCGCCTCCCCGGCTGGCTGTGGGAGTGCTCTCCGGCACCTCCGCCGACGGTGTTTCGGCGTGCCTGGTGCGCATCTCTGAGCGTTCAGGCGCGACAACGGTCCGGGAGATCGCATCGCTCCATCGCTCCTACCCGCGCGGACTGCACGAATACATTCTCCGCAATTCTCTACCGGGATCATCGTCGGTAGATGTCATCACCCGGCTGAACGCCGCACTTGGTCAATTCTTCGCGGAGACCGTCGTCCGTCTCGCCCGACGGGCCGGCATTTCCCTGTCGTCCATCGACGTGATCGGGTCGCACGGACAGACCGTCCACCATCTACCGGACGCCCGGCCGTTATTCGGGCTGGCCTCTCGTTCCACGCTGCAGATCGGGGATCCCTCCGTCATCGCACAGCACACGGGCGTGATTACCGTAGGCGACTTCCGCACGGCGGACATGGCCGTCGGCGGACAAGGCGCTCCACTCGTTCCTTACCTCGATGCATTGTTGTTCCGTTCCCCTTCCCGTTCGCGTCTTTTGTTGAATCTGGGCGGCATCGCTAACTTCACCGTCGTGCCCGCGGCGACGAAGCGCCAGAAGGTGCGGGCCTTCGACACCGGTCCGGCCAACATGGTCATCGATGCCCTGGCCGAGAGGCTCTTTGGTGTGCCGTTTGACCGTGGCGGCCGTCGTGCGCGCAGCGGAACCGCCGTCCCCACCCTTCTCCGCTGGATGATGTCGCATCCCTACCTTGACCGCCGCCCGCCGAAATCGACAGGCCGTGAAGTGTTCGGGGCGATGTTCGTCGATGGGATCCTGCGGCGCGGGAGAGGCGCGCAACCCGAAGACCTGATCGCCACCGCGACGGAGTTCACGGCATTCTCGGTCTTTGACCAGTATCGCCGCTTTGTCCGTCCCACGGTCCGGTGCGACGAGATGCTTGTGAGCGGGGGTGGCGCGCACAATCGATTCCTCATGCAGCGCCTTCAAGCCCACTTCGCGCCCTTGCCGGTCCGCCTCATCGCTGCGGAAGGATTCTCGGTGGACACTAAGGAGGCGATCCTGTTTGCCGTGCTTGCTCGTGCCACCGTCCTCGGACGTCCCGCCAATCTCCCCTCCGTCACCGGCGCTGCACGACCTGTAATTCTCGGCAAGATATGCGTACCTTGACGGCCCTTCGTTTCTCCGGAAGCGTGTGACCAAAGAAAAGCTCGTCATATTGCTGACAGTGCTCGTGACCGTCATCGGGTTTGGCATCGTCATTCCCGTCCTGCCCTTCTATGTTGAGGAGTTCGGAGCACGGCCGACGACCATTACCCTGATGTTCGCATCATTCTCGCTCGTGTCGTTCCTCAGCGCGCCGTTCCTTGGCGACCTGTCAGACCGGATCGGACGGCGTCCGGTGTTGATCGGCGCCATTTGCATGACGGCGATCGGTTGGGTGGTGTTCGCGGGGGCGGGGTCGGTTCCCCTCTTGTTTCTGGGCCGGATGATCGACGGCGCAGGCGCAGGCAGTCTTTCGATCACGCAAAGCTATCTCGTCGATCTTTCAAAGAACGAGAAGGAACGTGCGGCGAACCTCGGCCTGATCGGAGCGGCCTTCGGCATCGGATTCATGCTCGGACCGATGCTGGGAGGAGTGCTCAGCACGGTCTCCCACTCGTTTCCGTTCTGGGTGGCCGCGGGACTGGCCATCCTCAATGCAATCTTCGCCTACTTTTTTCTGCCGGAGTCGCTGAAGGAATTTCGTAAAGAAGGCCGCGTCACCGTCAATCCGATCCGCCCTCTCCTGCGTGCCGCGAAGGACCGGAACTTGCGGCCCCTGTACATCTCGTGGGTGATGTTCTCCCTCGCCTTTGTTACGTCACAATCGGTCTTCGCGCTTTACGTGCACAACGTCTTCGCGTTCGACTCATTCCAGACTGGCTCCGCGTTCACCGCGATGGGCCTGATCGTCGCCGTCAACCAGGCGGTGCTCCTGAAGTACCTGTGGCTGCGGCGATTCACGGAACGCACGCTCGAGATGGTGATGCTGTGGTTCCTTTTCTTCGGTCTGCTGGCGTTCACCGTGCCCTCACTCTGGGCGTTCGCGCTCGCTGCCCTGCTGATGTCCACAGGTCAATCTGTCCTGCGTGTGGTACTCACAAGCCAGGTTGCCGGCGCAGCCGATCCCACGACGAGGGGCCAGACCCTCGGTATCCTCGCATCGCTGATGGCGGCCTGTATGGCGACCGGCCCCGTCCTTGCGGGACCGTTATTCGAGGTCCACGACACTCTGCCGTACTACGCGGCTGCCGGATATATTGCGATCGCACTTGTGGCGGCGCGTCGGTTCGCGAAGACGCATCCATCCTTGCGATCGGCCGGAGCTGCGGTGACCGTGTCCGCTGGGGCAGAGGCCACTCCTCTGTAGAACTCTGGGGACTTCCGTACACACGACGGCCCCGGAGGGAATTCCCTTCGGGGCCGTTTGCATTGCCTCTGTTTTCTGGTCGCGAGGCCTGATCCTGCGTTGCGGACGCAGCGCCCTATTCGTTCTTAATCTTCTCGGCGAGTTCGGCCGCTTCCTTGCGGAATTGGTCGTCGTCCTCGTCCTCTTTGGTGAGCGTTGAAATGAGCATCAATTGCTCTTTCGCTTTCGCGTACTCCTCCAATTCCACATAGGTCCTGGCGGCATCGAGGCGGTACATGATGAAACCCGGACGAAGGGCGATGGCCTGCTCAAAGTGCTTCGCCGCTTCTTCGTAGCTGGCCCAGCTGAGGCCTAACGGCCACCGGACGATTCTTGGGCGTTCTGCTACCTTCGCGTGCGTGCGGGCCATAATGTAGTGCGCTGTCGCGTTCTTCACGTCGAGGCCGAGCGCCTTTTCGATGTCCGCCTTGACCTGTTTCACAAGATCAAGCGATTCCCACACTCCGCGAAAGAGCGCCACACGACCGTTCGCGATGGCACGTCGGGTGTACCCCATGGAACCGGCGGGATTGGCTGCAATGGCCTTGTTGGCGTAGTCGAGTGAGCGTTCATAGTACTTCAGCTGCTCCTGCTTCTCCGCGTCGGTCTTTGCGGGGAGATGCTCTCCGATGTCGACGTAGGTGCGGCTGAGGAAGATGAGGAGGTCAACGTTGTTCGGGGTGATCGCGTACGCCTCGTCGAACTTTGCCAACGCGGCGCTGTTGTCGAACTTTTTTGTTGCCAGTTCGTCGCCTTCGGCGATCAATGCAGCAGCCTTGTCCGTGGACGGCTCGGTCTTGGCTTGCGCAATGGCACCGCTGAGGGAAAACAATGACAGGAGAAATAGAACGGGGAGCGTACGGCGCAGGAAGGTCATGATGGGGATCCGTTCAGGTGTGAACAATGGACCGTCGAACCCTGAGGAACGGGGAAGGAGCCGACGATCAGGAGTTGAGCGCTTTCAGACGCTGGATCTCATCCCGGAGTTTTACTGCCTTTTCATAGTCTTCTTTGGTCACAGCCTCGGTCAGTTCCTGCACGAGCTGCTCCAGCCGGCTCTTCGAGGGTTTCGGAGGTGTGTCAGACCCTTCCGCTTGCTCCTGCGGCTGTTCGGGAGCTTCTTCGGTCTCCGGCTCGTCGCTCTCGGGAACGAACGATGCTTCATCCATGACACGGTCCGAAACGAAGATAGGAACGCCGTACCGCACCGCAAGAGCGATCGCATCGCTCGGCCGCGAATCGATCTCGCGCGTGTCGACGGACAGGCGCGCGAAGAAGGTGCCTTCTTTCAATTCGTTGATGGTCACATCGTTCAGCGACCCACCGAGCGTGTCGATGATCGTTTTCATCAGGTCGTGCGTCAGCGGACGCGGCGGCCGGATCCCCTCCATCTCGAGGGCGATCGATTGCGCCTCGAACGCGCCGATGATGATGGGAAGTCGCCGTGGCCCGTGCATCTCCTTCAGGATCAAGGCATACGCACCGCCGCTGGACGGACTGGTGGACAATCCAAGAATATCGACCTGCACCCGCTCCACGGATCCCTCTCTAAGATGTGCCCAAGAGCCTCTTGACCTCTGCCGTCAGGGCAGGAACGACCTCGAACGCATCACCGACGATCCCATAGTCAGCCACCTGGAAGATCGGTGCGTCCTTGTCTTTGTTGATGGCGACAATATACTTTGACGAGGACATTCCCGCAAGGTGCTGGATCGCGCCGCTCACCGCGACGGCCACATACAACGACGGAGACACGGTCTTGCCCGTCTGCCCCACCTGCTCTGAGTGCGGTCGCCAGCCCGCATCGACGACGGCGCGCGAGGCCCCAACCGCGCCGTGCAAGGCGCCTGCGAGGTCTTCGATCATAGCAAAATTCTCCGCACCCTTCAATCCTCGTCCGCCCGATACGACAATATCTGCTTCCGCGACGTCCATCGTGCCGGACCCCGGTTGCACTTCCTGCACACGTGCGCCAAGATCGGCGTCCGTCAGCGTCACTGCCAGGGACCGTACGGGAGCCTTCGCACCTGAGGACGTGGCGGCGGTGAACACGTTGGGCCGCAGCGTCACGACCTGGACCGGAGTGGTAACCTTGATGTCCGTCAGCGCCTTTCCCGCATAGACGGGCCGGGTGGCGATGATGGTTCCATTCTCCATCCGCAGGCCTGTGCAATCGGCTGCCAAGCCAGCCTGGAGACGGACCGCCACGCGAGGTGCGAGATCCTTGCCGAGGGACGTGGCCGATATAAAAACAGCCGTCGCAGCCAACGATGTGGCCGCCTCCGCAACAACCTTGCTCCATGCCGTGGTCGAGTATGCGCTCAGCCGGGCGTCTTCCACGACGGCCGCGGCATGGGCTCCATGGCCCCCTGCCGACGAGGCCGCTGCTTGTGCGGATGCACCGACGACCAGCGCGATCACTTCCCCGCCGGCGTTATCGGCGAGCGTGCGCGCTGCGCGGATCGCCTCGGTGGCCGACTTCTTCAGAGTGCCGTCTCGTTGCTCTGAAAATACCAGGATCTTCATGCCGGATTTCGTTCGGTATGCTCGGGGGATCAAATGACCTTTGCTTCCTCGTGCAACAACCGCACGAGCTCGGGAACCGCGGATGCATTGGTGCCCACGATCTTGCCGGCGGCCTTCGCCGCTGGCTTTTTCATGGCCACGACTTCGACACGAAGTGTTGCGGCAGCCGCGGGACGCTCTTCAATCGGTTTGTTCTTGGCGCCCATGATGCCTTTGAGGGACGGATAGCGCGGGTCGTTCAAGCCCTTTTGGGCGGTGATGACGCACGGGAGGGAAGCGGTGACGATCTCTTTTCCGCCTTCAATCTCCCGTTCGGCGCGCAACGAGGTCGCTTCCACTTTCAATCCAACGACCACGGACACGGAGGGGATACCGAGGATCTCGGCCACCATGCCGCCCACCGCGGCATCGTCGCCGTCGACGGACTGCTTGCCGAAGAAGATGAGGTCGGCCGATTGCTCTTTCAGGTAGTTCGCCAACGCGGACGCAATGCCGAACGAGTCCCGCGCAGCATCATCCTTCAACAGGACGGCCTTGTCCGCACCCATCGCGAGCGCTTTCCGCAGGGTCTCCCTGTGGACGTCCGGACCGACGGACACGGCGATGACCTCCCCGCCATTCTTCTCTTTCAATCGGAGGCATTCCTCGACGGCATATTCGTCGTAGGGATTGATGACGAAATTGAGGCCCGTCCGGTCGACGGATCTGCCATCGGCGCCGACGTTGATCTTCGCGGCGGTATCGGGGACGTGGTTGACGCAGGCAATGAGCTTCATACGCAGTTCCGGAAACGCTCCAGGGGAAAAAACAAACGATGCGGACGAATGGTCCGCACGACAAGGTACGAAAGAAATCCCGGCACGGCAAGGAACCTCAGCTGCCCCGGTAGAGCGTTCCGGTGTGCACCCGAACGCCGAGAAGTCTCAGATAGAGGAAGAACTCCGCTTTATGATTCAGGTGATGCTCCGTGAAGAAGAGTGCCATGCGCCACCGGGGCGCTGTGCCTGCCAACTGGGGAGCGGGAATGATCCCGGTTTGAAACTCATCCTCGGAGAGGCCGCCGATCATGGCTCGAAAGAGCGCGACATTGGAATGGAGCAGCGCGACCGCATCCTCGGTGGAAAGCGACGGCGTGTTCCGATTCATGAGAAGGCGTTCGCGGATGGAGAAGAACCCCCACTCTCCGGAACTGATGCCTTTGGCGTAGACCTCGACGGCGCCCGCGATATGCGCCATCATCTGGCCGCAGGTGAACATCCCTTGGACGGGAGACCAGTCGATCTTGTCCGTCGGGACGAGACGGAAGAGCGATTCTGTCGGCCGAAGCACGTCGTCAACGTAGGAAAGATATTGGGGAAGGGTCATGAAAGAAAGTAGGGAGTAGGGAGGAGGCAGTAGGGAGACAAAAGATCTGCGATTTACGATTCACGATTCACGATTCACGATTCACGGTCTTTCGCTCTTCACGTTTCACCTTTCACATTTCACAGTATACTCTTCAAGAACGCCGGCTCCACATTGCCGCCGCTGATGAAGGCGCAGACGCGTTTGCCTTCGATGCCGAGCTTTCGGTGGAAGACGGCTGCCGGGGCCACCGCGCCGGTCGGCTCGGCGAGGATCTTCATCCGGAGCAGAAGGAACCGCATCATGTCCATCACTTCTTCGTCGGTGACGGTCACGACGTCGTCGACATAGCGCAGCAGGATCTCGAAGTTCCTTTTCCCCACCGCTTGCGTTCGCATTCCGTCGGCGATCGTGGCAGGCGGGTCGATCTTGACGATCTGTTTCGACCGGAAGGAGCGCTGTGCATCGTTGGCAGATTCTGTTTCGACACCGATGACCCTGACACCGGGAAGCAGATGCTTCGCGGCGACCGCCGTACCGCCAATGAGTCCGCCGCCTCCAATGGGAACCACGACCACGTCGACGGTCGGAAGGTCTTCCGCAACTTCAACCATCGCCGTACCTTGTCCGGCAATAATAAGGTCGTCATCGTATGGAGGCACCAACGTGGCGCCGGTCTTCTGGACGATCTCTCCTGCGACCCGGGCGCGGTCATCGGACGAATCTTCACAGAACACGATCTCGGCGCCGTAGCCGCGCGTCGCCTCGACCTTGACGGCCGGTGAATTGCCGGGCATAACGATGGTCGCATGCGTGCCGAGGAGTCGTGCGGCAAGGGCTGTTCCCTGGGCGTGATTGCCGCTCGAGTGTGCCACGATCCCGCGCGTCAGCTCATCCGGGCTAAGCGAGGCGATCTTGTTATAGGCGCCCCGGATCTTGAATGCGCCCACCCGTTGGAGATTTTCGGCCTTGAGGAAAACGATATTCGCAGCCCGCGCATCGAGCGCCGTAGAATGCAGAAGGGGCGTTCGGTGGACGACGGGCCGAACCCGCGCGGCGGCCGCCTGGATGTCCTCAAGCGTGATCATGACGGCACAACTTAGGCAATTGGGGCCCATAACACAAGGGCGGCCGGGGACTTGACAATGCGGCCGGTTCTCCGTATACTTTACTCAAGTAAAGTATGAAAAAGCCCGGCATCCGCGAGATCGATATGCTGTATGCGGCCATCCTCGAGCTTGGCTCCCTCGAGGATTGTCGCCGTTTCTTCCGCGACCTCCTGACGGAGAACGAGATCGCAGAGTTCGCCGAGCGCTGGAAGGCGGCCCGCATGCTCCATGCCGGCGCCTCGTACGCGGAGATCGCCCGGGTCACCGGACTCTCCTCCCGCACCATCGCCCGCGTGGGACGATGGCTGAAACAGGGCAAGGGCGGCTACGCCCTCCTGCTCAAACGCATGAATCCCTGATCTGCCCGAACCGTCGTCCGCGCTGCGATGTGTGGAACGACTTTACTCAAGTAAAGAACTCATGCTTGCCACCAATGGTCGATTGAAACTCGCGCTGCAACGGTCGGGACGCCTGACGGACGAGTCCGTTCAGTTGCTCCGCTCGTGCGGTTTGTCGTTCGAATACTCCAAGCAGGCCCTGTCGTCGCCGTGCAGCAACTTCGACCTCGACCTGCTCGCCATCCGGGACGACGATATCCCCGAATACGTGCAGGATGGTGTGGCCGACTTGGGCATCGTGGGCGAGAACATCCTCCGCGAAAAGGATGCCCGAACGAAGACGCTCCTTCCCCTCGGCTTCGGCGCCTGCCGGCTCATGGTCAGCGTCCCCCAGCGGTCGTCTATCCGCTCCCTGCGGGACCTCGCGGGCACGCGGATCGGCACAACGTATCCTGCCACCCTCCGCTCGTACCTGCGCAGCCAGAAGGTGCAGGCGACCATCGTCAAACTCAGCGGATCAGTGGAGCTCGCCCCCACGCTCAACGTCGCCGACGCCATTTGCGATATTGTCTCCACGGGGTCGACCGCCCGGATGAACGGCCTCCGTCCCCTGCTCACTGTCCTGACCTCACAGGCGGTCCTCGTCGGGAATCCGAAAAGCCTCCAGGACCGCCGCAAGGGTCCTCTGATCGAGCGGCTGCTGATTCGCCTGCGCGCCGTTCTCGAGGCGAAAGGGAAACGCTATCTCATGATGAACGCTCCGGCAGAGGCCCTCCCCCGACTGCAACGGATCATCCCCAGTTTGAAAAGCCCGACGGTCGTTCCACTCGCCGCTCCCCACATGGTGGCCGTGCACTCCGTCGTGGCGGAAGATGTGTTCTGGGACGTGATGGAACGGCTCAAAGCTGCCGGCGCGTCGGATATTGTCGTGGTTCCCATCGAGACTATCGTGCGATGACAATCTACGACCTGTCCTCCCTTTCCTCCGAAGAGCGGCAGCGACTGCTGCGCCGGCCCGACCGCGATCTGGTCGCCGCACAGGAAATCGTGGCCTCCCTCTGCGACGAGGTGCGCGCCTCAGGCGACGCGGCCTTGCGACAACTCACCGCCCGCTTCGCCGGTGTGACGGTGGATCGATTCCGCCTCACGGCCGCCGAGATCGCCGCAGGCGCGGAGAGCGTATCGTTAGAGCTCCGCACAGCTATCGCTGCCGCCGCGGCCAACATCCGCACGTTCCATCGTTCCCAGGGATACCGTACAGAGACCGTCGAAACCACCCCCGGTGTCCGCTGCTGGAGAGAAGCGCGGCCGCTCCGTTCCGTAGGATTGTACGTTCCGGCGGGTTCCGCCCCGCTCCCGTCCACCGTCCTCATGCTCGGAGTTCCGGCACAGCTCGCCGGATGCGAGCGCATCGTCCTCTGTTCACCCCCCCGGACGAACGGCTCTGTCGACCCCACCGTCCTCGCCGCCGCCCGGCTTCTGGGCATCGCGGAGGTCTATCGTTGCGGCGGGGTCCAGGCGATCGCCGCCATGGCCTACGGAACGGAATCCGTCCCGAGGGTCGACAAGATCTTCGGACCCGGGAACGCCTACGTCACAGCGGCCAAGCGCCGCGTGGCTTCCGACCCGGACGGATGTGCGATCGACCTCGTGGCCGGTCCTTCAGAATTGCTGGTGATCGCCGACGACGCGGCAGACCCCCGGCGCATCGCCGCCGACCTGCTGTCGCAGGCGGAACACGATCCCGCTTCGCCGGTGGTGTTGGTGACCACCGACCGACCGCTTGCGAAACGAACGGCGGAGCGCCTTGCGGAACTGGCGCGCACAACTGCTCGTCAGTCGATCATTGCCCACAGTCTTCGCCATGCATTTGCCGTCATTGCGCCCTCCCTCGACGAGGCCGTGGATTTCTCCAACGCGTATGCCCCGGAACACCTGATCATTGACACGCGCGACCCGATGTCGCTGGTGCCACGCATTCGGAATGCCGGCTCTGTCTTCGTCGGCCCTTGGTCCCCGGTCACAGCGGGGGACTACGCGTCTGGGACCAATCACACGCTTCCCACGGGAGGCGCGGCGAGGCAGATGTCAGGGCTCTCTCTCGAGTCCTTCCAGTCGCTGATTTCCTTCCAGATCCTCACGCGCGAAGGGCTCGCGCAGCTCCGGCCGACCCTGACGGCTCTCGGCACCGCCGAGGGGCTGCCCGCCCACGTAGCGGCAGTGGATGCGAGGTTCGAATGAATATCGAGTCGTTGGTCCGACCCAACATTCGGGCGCTCTCACCGTACCGCAGCGCCCGGCAGGATCACCAGACCGGCGTGCTGCTGGATGCGAATGAGAACTCGTTCGGCAGCGTGTTGTCGTCGAACGGCCGTTCGTTGCATCGGTATCCTGATCCGTTCCAGGTCACGTTGCGCTGCGCTTTGGCGGAGCGTGAGCAGGTCGGCGTGGACCAGGTGTTCGTTGGTGTCGGATCCGATGAGGCGATCGACTTGCTGCTGCGGGTCTTCTGCCGCCCCGGCGATGACCGTGTGCTCATCCCGGAGCCGACCTACGGTATGTACCGCGTCGCCGCGTCCATTCAGGATGCGATCATCGATACCGTGCCGCTCAACGATTTCTTCCACATCGACCGTTCGGCCGTTGCGGCGGCGCTCCGACCGAACACCAAACTGGTCTTTCTGTGCTCGCCCAACAATCCCACGGGAAATCTCCTCCGCACGGAGGACATTCTGTGGCTGTGCGGACAGGCGCCTGGCCTCGTGGTCGTGGATGAAGCGTACATCGAGTTCGCTCACAGTGCCTCCCTGACGACACGAGCGGCAGACCTTCAGAACCTCGTCGTGCTTCGCACGCTTTCCAAGGCGTGGGGTTTGGCCTCCATCCGGCTCGGCTATGCCGTCGCCCACCCAACGGTCGTGTCGTTCCTCCTGAATGTCAAGCCGCCGTACAACATCAACGGCCTCACCAGTACGACTGCTGTGCAGGCATTGCAGAACGCCGACGCGATGGAACGCATGGTTCTGCAAGCGCGACAGGAACGGGAGCGACTGCGGCGGGCTCTCACATCGAGTTCTCTTGTAGACGTCGTGCTGCCATCGGATGCAAATTTCCTTGCGGTGTGCTTCCGGGATCCGGAGACGATCCGGCAGGCTTTGCTGAGGTCCGGCATCATCGTCCGTGATCGCAGCAAGGAACCGAAGCTCGCCGGCTGCCTTCGCATCACCGTGGGCACACCCGAAGAGAACGACGCTCTCCTCCGAACACTTCGTTCATTGGAGTAAACATATCCGATGCTCCGTCATTCCCCAATACCTTATACCTGCTACCTACATACTTACTACCCCATTTCGCTCCTCTTATGAACATCATCTTCCTCGACCGTGACGGTACCATTATTCAGGAGCCCCCCGATCAACAGGTCGACTCATTCGAGAAACTGGAGCTGATCCCGGGCGTTATCCGCGGATTGCACCAACTCGTCGACCGTGGCTACGAACTCGTGCTTGTCACGAACCAAGACCACCTCGGCACGGCCGGCTATCCGATGCAATCCTACAAACAGGTGCAGAACAAGCTGACGCGACTGATGGCCGGCGAAGGCATTCGGTTCCTTCAGACGTTCGTGTGTCCGCACGGTCCGGAGGATGGCTGCCGTTGCCGCAAACCCGCCACCGGCCTCGTCGATGCATTCCTGGCCGCCAGGGCTTTCGATCGGGACCGTTCCTGGATGCTGGGCGACCGGGAGACCGACGTGCAGTTCGGCCGGGCGATCGGTGTCCACACCGTGCGACTCGGAGGCCGGGGCAAACCCGAGACGTCGGCCGAGTACGATGCCCACGATTTCCCCGATGCGTGCCGGTTCATCCAGGATCGGGAACGGTTCGTTCGCGTCCGGCGGACGACAGCGGAGACCGATATTCGCATCGAGCTGGCCGTCGACGGCTCCGGACGCCACGACATTAACACAGGGATTGGTTTCTTCGACCACATGCTGGCGCAGCTCATCAAGCATGCGTCAATGGATGCGACCATTTTCGTGCGAGGCGACCTGCGCGTGGACGAACACCACACGGTCGAGGACACCGGGCTCGCCCTCGGCGACGCGCTGCGGCAGGCGCTCGGCGACAAGCGCGGCATCGAACGGTATGGATTCACGCTGCCGATGGATGAATCGGTCGCCCACACGGTTCTCGACCTCGGCGGCCGTTCGTATCTGGCATTCGAAGCCGACTTCGAGCGTGAACGTGTCGGCGAACTGCCGACAGAACTGGTGGAGGATTTTTTCCGCGCCTTCGCCAACGGACTTAGGGCGAATCTGCACATCACTGTCACCGGCCGGAACGACCATCACAAGATCGAGGCGATCTTCAAATCGGTGGCTCGTGCGCTCCGCGTGGCCATCGGTCGGGACGAACGGCGCTTGAGCGAGTTGCCCTCGACAAAAGGTGTCCTGTGAGATCCTCGTCCGTTCACCTGACTCCTGACTCCCGTCCATGATCTCTGTCGCAATCATCGACTACGGCGCCGGGAATGTGCGAAGCGTGGAGTATGCGCTGCGCCGCATCGGCGTGCGCACCATGACGTCGTCCGATCCGGCGGTTCTTCGGACAGCCGACAAGTTGATCCTCCCCGGTGTGGGTGAGGCCCGCAGCGCGATGGAGCGCCTGACCAGCGTGGGCCTCCTCTCCTGGCTCCGAACGACGACGCAGCCATTCCTCGGCATTTGTCTCGGCATGCAGTTGCTGTTCGACCGTTCCACGGAACGTTCGACGGACTGTCTGGGCGTTCTTCCGGGAACGATCGAGCTGTTCCCGTCCGGCAAAGTCCCTCACCTAGGATGGAACACCGTTGAGCATGACGGCGTCGACCCGTTGTGGCAGGACATCCCGTCGGGATCCTTCTTCTATTTTGTCCACTCGTACTGCGCGCCCCGCGGTCCCTTCACGCTTGGTACGACGGAATACGGCGTACCGTTTTCGTCTGCGGTCCGGATGGAGAACCGACGTGGGGTGCAGTTCCATCCGGAGAAATCCGGGACCGCAGGCCTCCAACTCCTGAAGAACTTCATCGAGCGATGCTGATCCTTCCGGCCATCGATATTCGCAACGGAATGTGCGTGCGTCTCCGACAGGGACGGTACGACGAGGAGACGGTGTACGACAAGGACCCGGCTTCCGTCGCTGCTTCGTTTGCGGCCGCCGGATTTCCCTACCTTCACGTGGTCGATCTCGACGGCGCCCGGGCGGGATCCATCAGGAATCTGGACGCCCTTCGTGACATTCTTGCCGTACCCGGAGTTCGGGTGGAGGTGGGTGGCGGGATCCGTGACCGAGCAATGGTCGATCGTCTCCTCTCGATGGGCGTCGGGCGGGTCATGCTTGGCAGCCTGGCGGTGCGGGAGCCCGCAACGGTCCGCGCGTGGCTTCGGGATGTGGGCGGAACTCGGATCGCCCTTGCCGTGGACATGCAGGAAGGCCGGCTTGCGGCGCAGGGATGGACGGAGGGATCCGAGGGAACGCCCGTGGACTTCATCCAGTCATTTCTCGATGACGGTGCGATCACATTTCACTGTACGGATATCAGCCGTGACGGCATGATGCGCGGACCGAATCTCGAATGGTACCACACGCTCCGCCTGGAGTTTGCCGGGGCGGACTTGATCGCCTCGGGCGGGGTCACCACCGTGGACGACCTCACGGCGATCCGAATCGCGGGAATGAACGGTGCCGTCATCGGCCGCGCACTCTACGAAGGAAGTATCTCTTTGACGGCCCTGAATGCCTGGGGCGAAACGACACGCTGATGCCATGCTGACCCGAAGGATCATTCCCTGCCTCGACGTGAAGAATGGACGCACCGTGAAAGGAACACATTTCCTCCGTCTCCGGGACGCCGGCGATCCCGTCGAGCTTGCGGCACGATATGCCGACGCCGGTGCCGACGAGCTCGTCTTCCTCGACATCACTGCGACCATCGAAGAGCGGTCCACCTTCCTGGAGCTGGTTGATCGCATCGCCGCGGCGATCCAGATCCCGTTCACGGTCGGCGGCGGCATCGCGAGCGTGGACGATGTGCTCCGTGCGCTCGATGCCGGGGCAGACAAGGTGTCCCTGAATTCCGCGATCCTCCGCGACCCATCGCTGCTTGAGAGGTGTGCCGCACGCGTCGGCTCCCAGTCCATCGTGGCCGCCATCGACGCCCGACGCACCGGATCGTCCTGGACGGTCTGGACAAAGAGCGGCACGGCTGCGACAGGCCGGGATGTCGTCGCGTGGGCGGTCGAAGCAACGCACTTCGGAGCCGGAGAGATCCTCCTCACCTCTATGGACCGGGACGGTACAACGTCCGGATACGATCTGGAACTGCTCCGCGCCGTCGGCCAGGCCGTCCGTGTTCCCGTGGTCGCCTCCGGAGGCGCAGGAACAACCGACCACATTGCCGCCGCTCTACTTGAGGGAGGCGCCGACGCCGTCCTCGCCGCGAGCGTCTTTCACTTTGGAACGATCCTCATTCCCGAACTGAAGCGGGACCTCGCCTCGCGGGGCATTCCGATACGCCTATGATCGACACACTGGACTTCGAGAAGCTCGACGGCCTCGTCCCGGCCGTCGTCCAACATGCACAGACCGGTGAGGTGTTGATGGTGGGGTTCATGAACCGTGACGCGGTCGCCGCGACGCTTCGCGACAGGACAGTCACGTTCTGGAGTCGGACGCGACAAACGCTGTGGAAGAAGGGAGAGACCTCGGGTCACACCCTCGAGGTCGTGAACGTGACGGCGGACTGTGACCACGACGCGTTATTGATCAGGGCCCGACCGCATGGTCCGACATGCCACACCGGCGATCGCACCTGTTTCAGCGGCGCACCGGCCGCTTCCAGCGCAACGATCGGCCGCCTTGAAGAGATCGTCCTAGAACGGCGCGCACGAATGCCCGAGGGGTCGTACACCACGACGCTGTTCCGTGAAGGGACGGCGCGCATTGCGCAGAAGGTGGGGGAAGAGGCGGTCGAGACAGTACTCGCGGCGATCCAACGGGACAACGCGGGCCTCACGAGCGAGGCCACCGACCTCCTCTATCATCTGACGGTGTTGCTGGTGGACCGCGGCCTTCGGTGGGACGATGTCGCCCGGGAACTTCAGCGCCGGATGCCATCAGCTTCCGGAGGGGGAGCGCCAGGTTCTCGCGGCTGATCCCGTCAGCTTCGGACCGGTGGGGGAAGAAACACTCAGGCCCCGGATGCATCCCGATCTCGGTCGAGACATGTGCGGGGCCTCTTTCCGACGACGCATGCGCGCCGCGAAGGTTTATTCCTTGTGGATGAACTCGTGGCCGGCGTGTTGAAGGGCTTGGACCGCCTGAATGAGCATATCCTCGGGAATAAAAATGAAATCA
>CAYIHQ010000009.1:0-20202 GCA_964362905.1 uncultured Ignavibacteriaceae bacterium | reverse complement strand
CGTAACAATGAACAACAATCCGTGGTACTGGGCAGGTAAGAGTCGTCAGCAGTTTGAATCAGAATTACAGCGCGATGCAGTGCTCCTGCAGTTGAAGGATAACCGAAAGAGTATGAAGTCTGTTGTACCATTTACTGCACCTAAGGTTGATATCGAGGCTGTGAGAGCACGCAAAAACGCTTTAGTCGCTGCCGGTATTCTGAAGCCTGATATTGCTCTTGTTAAGGCGCGTAAGAATGCTGCTGCGGGTATCTCCAATGTCAAGTAAGGAATGCGTATGTGTTGATACACTTACTAAGTATCCGAGTAAGGAAGTAACTTCACGTATTACTTTCCATATTCAGTCTATTCCGTTCACTACTCGTAACAAGTATAAGCATATTCGCTGTGGTATGTGTGACGGCGCTAAGGGTTTCATGGATAAGCTTGATGCTACGCGATACCATAAAGAAGTGGATGAATCAGCAGCGTTCCTCGCTGCGCAGGATAAGCAGTACCGCTATTCTGAATACGATGAAGGTGTTATGATTCAATTGGATTGTCAGATTGATGCTTCAAAGATTACTCCTATTACCGCTAAGCAGTGGGTAAAGGGACAGATTCATTACTCCTATTACGACGATGATAATAAGTTTAGACACGGGTTTGAAGATTTCCTCGTTTATGCCACGGAAGAGCAGATTCTCCCTAATGCTATTGCTCAGTTTATTAAGCCCGATTCCTTCAAGGCAATTATTGGATTAAAAGTGTGGGGTGAACCCCACACCCGCGACACCCGTCAATTGTCGTGATAAGCTTCGCTTGCGTTAGCAAACACGCGAAGGTGCTCTCTTTACATTTCCAGTGCGGCCGTACGACCGTCTTTGATTAGAGATTGAGTCCTTTGTGAGCGAAAAAACAAAATCAGAAGAATCATTAGTTCTTAAAATGGTTAAAGTTAAATTTTATGCAGAAGATAATTGGGGTGAATTACCTGAACTTATTGAGAATGATGATATTAATAATCCCAATGTAGTATGTATAGAAGTACCCGAAATAACGTATATGATGTGGAAAGAGCATTTAGCTATGACGGAACAATGGTTAGATTTATGGATGCAAGTGTGTAAGGAGGCTCGTACTAATCATGTACGCACCTAAGCCATTCAACAAACCGCGCGCTGATAATCCAGACCAAGCCGCAGCATTAATCGCACATAGACTGCATAAACGCTATCCTTTCTTAACCACCCGAGGTTATGACCGGGATTACGACTCGGATTTCCGAACATACGGATTAACAGTCCGGCCTGACAAACTGCCTATCCCCCGAGCAATCTCGTGGGATACGGCATTTTTCTTTTTGCATTCGCAATGGAAACATGCCGACGGTACTACTTGCTATACCTTTATTCATATGATTGTGGATGCCACGGTACATACATTCCGTGCTATGGTATTCACAGACTTCTCGGAAGCATACCGATACGCATACTCCCACGGTTGCACGATTACAAAGGCTCCCATGGTTACTATGAGTATCTTAGACTTCCTGCAGGCTGATACCGAGGATGTTGATTTGTTTGCTAGTACTATTGATACCGGTAGTCGTACTGTTAACAGTAGAACAGGATGGAAGGGTGGCATGACGTTTAAGCGCCATCCTACGGGAACCGAGTGAGTAATCCCAAGCACTCCGCACTCAGCTATCTTAACCATGATACCCCGATATCCGCTGCATGGGATAACGTTGGCCAGAGTCGCCTTATCCCCCCGAAATGGGTAATTCAAAACGTCATTCCAACAGGATTGACTATTCATATTGCACAACCTAAGTCATTCAAATCTACGGTTGATTTGCATTGGATGCTACGATTAGTTGGTAAACAACCAACCTTATTACCGGAGCACGTATCGAAACCAGTGCGGCTTGGTACCGTATTAATGATTGCAACAGAGACTAAGCCCGGTAAGATTAAGTTTGATGCTATGTTTGGATTAAGCGTTAACCTCAGTGAATCGGACCCGTTACACGTACAGTGCAATCCATTTGCGTTTCGATTGGATAACCCTGACAACATTAAAGAGCTTATCTACTGGTTACGACGTATTCAACCGTTAGCATTAGTAATCGACCCGCTTGCTAACTCTCATGGGGTTGATGAGAATGACGCTGGCGATATGATTGCTATGGTTCAGCCCCTGCAACAGTATGCCATTGATAACGATATGGCTGTAATTCTGGTTCACCATACTAGGAAGCCCGGCGAGAAAGCTAAAGTAGATGAGATATTGGACCCCAATATGGGCCGTGGTACGGGCGCATTAGTAGGATTAGCAGATGGTATTATCACACAGGCTATTGTTAGCGGACCGACAGAAGAATCGCCAGACGACCCGTTTATTCTTAGGATGGCTGGTAAGTACAAGTCTGGTAATGCATTCCGTGAGGATTTAGAGCTTAATCTTGATTGGGCACGCATGAATTTAGATGCTACAATTGCTGCCAATGTATTCAATGCTATTATGGATGGACCAATTGCAGCAGAGGATTGTGCGCGAACGCTTGGCTTGAGAGAGCAAGATGTGCTCAAGTATTTCCTCTATATGAATAAACAAAAGATGATTGTCCGCATCGGACAGAAATGGGAGGTAGTAACATAATGCCACAAGCAACGCATGAACTGAGAGCTAAGTTTAGTTGTGCTACTGGCGGAGATGCTAAAGCTACTAAGTTATTAGAGGATGCTGGATTTGTGTTAACTACTAATTGGGAGTGGATTCCTCCAGTTAACCGCCATGGCGTTAGTTGTGGGCGTGCTGACTGTAATTGTGGTATAACTATGGATGAATGGGATGCTATTGATTATATGCATCAAGAATGGGATTATGGTGGAGTTTGCTGGCCTAGGGAGGTAACATGAGTGAATGGCCAACGTTAGATGCATTTAATTCTATTATGCGTGAGCGATTATACGAGAATAAAGCTGAGAAGGGCGGAGATAGAGCATGGGTTAGTGGTAATAATACTTCTACAGGATTACGGCGAACATGTGATAAAAATGCTGAACAGTTACGAGATTTATTCAAACTTCAAGATAGTGTGCCTAGTGGATTAGTTTCTACTTCAGGTATGCATAAAGAGATTGCCGGAATGATAGTTAAGAAGTGTGCAGACATTGCTAATATGGTAATGATGATTGCGGATTATGAACAGCGATTGGCTCCAAAGAAAGAGCCTGAACCTAGCGACGACATTCCGTTTTGAGTATTGCATTTCTCCCCGGTTTACGAGGTAGTGGCATTGTATCGCCTATGAATCAAGCTGTATTGGCTAAGCGTTCATCTAACGAACCGATTGAATCATACAAACACAATCTGATTAGTGGTGAGGGTTACGAGAATTTGGTGCAATCGGTTGCGCGCCATCCTCTTAAGCAATTCCAGAAGGTCGGTATTCATAATGCTATGCTTATGCTTGGGCAGTATCAGGGCTGCTTTATCGCGGACGATATGGGACTCGGTAAGACTATCGAGGCTATTGTGCTTAGCGAATGCATGCGAGTGCAAAATCTATTGATTGTAGTTGAAGCTAAGACATTAATCCAGTGGCAAGCTCAGTATTACAAGTGGACTGGTAAACTATTAACCACTATCAAAACTAAAAAAGACGCTGCCATGTTAAATTCAGTACTTACTCCATTTGTTATTTGTTCATACGATATGTTAGATGCTGTGACTAAGGCTAATCAGAAGTGGGATATGGTTATCTATGACGAGATTCAAAAACTGCGTAGTCGCCAAAGTAAGATGAGTCTGGCTGCTAGAGATATCAGGGATTCATCCGCACGCTGGGTTGTGGGCCTGACTGGTACGTTACAGTGGGGTTACGTGCGTGACTTATGGAATCCTATTCGCGTTACCTTCCGATATCTGTTTGGTACTGCCGACGAGTTTGACTTTACCTATTGTGGCGCGTTCATTAACGAACATGGAGGCAAAGATAACAAAGGATACAAAAGCAGCGACGGTATTGACAGAAGTGAAGAGCTTGCTATTCGGTTATCTTACGTTAGTGTCAGGCGTACTCGTGTGGACGTTAAAGCAGAATTACCTGCATTTACGAGAAACGTTATCCGCATACCATGCACGCAAAAGGCAACGATAGCATTACACGCTTTCCTACGTAAAGAACTCCCCTATATGAACGCTATTATGAGTACTTCATCCGAGAAAACGGAGCCAGTATTAGAGTTGCTGGAAACGTTAACCAATGCTATCATCTTTACGTGGACCAATGCAGACGTTGCATTGTTAACTGCATTGATAATGAAGAGTGGGCGCGCTGTATACTCGATTAACAAAGGGGTTTCGAAATCGGAACGTGTCGCAATCATACAACGTGCCGCAACTGAGAAAGCTACTATCGTTGCAACTATTGATAGTATCGGAGTTGGAGTGGACGGGTTACAGCACGTATCCTCTAATGTTATATTCCACTCACTGTCTCACTCACCCAAATTACATCTTCAGGCTGAGTCTCGTGCTTTCAGAATGGGACAAACTAACCCAGTTGTTATTACATACTTCGTTATGCAAGACTCGGCTGATGAACTAGTGATTAGTATTCTCGAGGCTAAATCGAATCAAGACGGTGCGTCTGCTACAGAATCAGATAAGACAGCGTTTACTGGGCTTAAGATGGATGATGCGGCTATGCGGCAAGTATTAGCGGATTGGGTTAAGAATGCTACCGACGAGATTGAGCAGGGCAATAGTAATTCGGAAGGTTGGTCGGACAATGACGACAGCGAAGATTGAACCAAATCGTAGCCGTATCTTTTTAATTAATGGTACTGATAAACTTCAAGGTACATTACCTGACGGTGCAATTTTTATCCCCGAATCAACTAATAAACGTGAGTTTAGTGAATTACCCGGATGGTATTTTAGCGATGAATGTGAAATGTTAATGGGACCTTATGATACTTATGACGTATGCTTAAAAATGTGCAACAAATACGAACCATGAGTAACCAACCAGCGAAGACTAAGGAAGAACAGTTAGCAGAAGCTCGAGAATTGTTAGAGGTATGGTCACGTAAAGACGAGCGCATCAATCGCTTAGTCTGGAATCATATCGATAACAATATTGCAGCATTGAAACGTAGTGCGTATGAGGCGGGTAAATATGAAGCATTCGCTTGGTTAGATAAGTTAGAAGAGAACATTCAGGTTAGAGAAGTAAAGACATTGCAGAATAGTATCGTTATTATGACTAGTCCTGAACCTACAGGCGGGCGCAAATGGTAGACCCGACACCCGTTATTGTAGGTGCTAGCGGCTCTAGCGGTAAAGGTTGGTCTGAGTTAAAAGATATTGAATGCCTTCGCAGGTATTCGTATATTAAAGCTATCGAAGCTGCGCGTTTAGCTGCTGAATCAAACGCTAAGCGCGATGGATTACCGATACCTGCCCGAGTAGAAACTGCGTATGATGAGGCGTTTCAAACTGGTATCTTTATGCACGCGGCTAGAGCTAAATGGTTATGCTTAGGTCAGTCTGCCGATACTGCAATCCTCACCCAATGCAATCAAGCTGGACGTGATGATTGTGCGGGACAGGGTATGCCGTTACCCGAGCTTTCTTTCCTTGAGTATTCTCTCATGTTCATTGCGTATGCTAATTATTGGGCTATCCGTCCCAAGCTTAAGCCGTATGCTGTGGAGCTATTCCTTGACCATAACTTTGGTGATATGGACGATTTGTCGGGAGCATACGTGCGTAGTACTCGTTATGACGACCTTTGTTGGTATCCAGATGCGGGCGGCTATTGTATTGGTGAGTTCAAAACCACGTACGACCTTTCCGGTGCGCTTCGTTATTATGACCAGAATAATCCACAGATTTTGTTACAGTGGTTACTGTATAAGCGGTCTAAGCATGTTCACCCGGATATCAAGGGTACAATGGTGGACATTTGGGATAAAGGTAAGAATCGCGGAACGCGACACTTTGTTCCGCTAGAGGAAAGGTTACTTCCTAGGTTTGAAGTGTGGTTACGACAGACTCTTCATGTTAGACTGTCAGCTATGAAAGGTTTGAACCCACGCAATTACTTAGTCTGCAATACGTACAACGATGCATACAAGAGTAAGTGTGCATTCAAAGAAAGGTGCATGAATGACAACGCCTAAGTTATCAGTTGCGGCATGTGAACAATGGGATAGACTTACTTCTCAGTTATTTGAAGGTCCAGATAAATTTAAGAAGATTATTATTCCTGTGATTGCTTATACGGCAGGAGATAACTCAAATGCTGGCTTTTCTTCGGTATGCGACCCCCTTGTTATTACAGATATGGATAGCATTTTTGATATGGATATCAATCCTGATGGTGAACACTGTGATATTGCTCTTAACCGTAACGTGTTATGTTTAGGCAAAGCAGGACCTCCTAAGTTGGTTACTTTAGATATTATTGATACCAACCCTGAATATGAAGGTGATATCAAATTGTTTACTGGATATAATGCGCTCAAGACTCAGAATGGATTTCATCTTTATTCTAATAATCCTTCTACTATTAATTCTGCTGATATTATTCGCGACCCTAACTGGAAGTTAGAGTATATCCGCATTACTGAAAGCATTATAAAGGGAGCGATTACAAAACTTGATTAAACCACATTTGCTCAGACGTATAACTGGAACAATTGATGGAGTATATTTTGTAGAGTTAACTAATACTGTCACAGCATTAATCGACGGTTCATCTTTTATGATTATTAATAGACCTAAAGACAGAAACTTCAAAATGAATAGTAACCTGAAAAATCTTAAATGATTAAACCACAAACCCTTGCTGAAGTTGGTGATAGTCAGTATTTCAAACTGTTCGGTGTATCTGACGCTAAAGCTGGTAAGACTACTACATTTGCCGCGTCTGCATTAGGAGCATTACCCGGTCAGCAATACGGTCTGGTATCATCCCCTGAGTGCCTCCATATTATTACTTTCGACGAAGATGCCGTTAATGGTCTGTGTAAGTTCTTAACTGAATCGTGTAAGCGTCCTGACTGTACCAAACTTACCGTTTGGAATATGTCCAAGATTGCGCGCGAGGCTATTCAGGGAGAGGGTTATGATGGCAGTATGCTTAACAATATTCTCGCGATTATTCAGGAGGTTAGTAAAACTGCAAATGCTAATCCTGCAAAAACCTACGCATTACTGTTCTCTTCATGGACTGGTATGGGTATGGCGCTTAAGCACGGTATTGCAGGTAGACCCAAGGTGGACGCAACTGGTCTAATCAAATCTTCTGGTATGAATCCTACTAAGTGGGATATCCTCAACGCTGACCTTATGACTATCCGTTCTAAGGCTCACGAGGATAACAAACACGTATTCTGGGAAGGCCATATCCAGACCAAGTTTGTTATGCCAACTGATGGCGAACAGCAGAAACAAACCACTACAGAAGAAACTGTAGGTGTTCCCGGTGGTGAAGGTAGGAATTGGGCGTTAAACGTTTCAGAAGTTACTCGTATGCGGCGTGAAGCTGTTAAATATCCTGACACTCAAATCGATAAAATGGCATTTGAGACGCGGCCTACCGGCGACTTCGTTAGTAATGGTCGTGGGTGGAGTACTGCATTATTACCAAAGGAATACGACCTTGCGGTTATGGCTACTAAGCTAGGAAAGAAAGTGGGAGGATACAAGAAACCATGAGCAAGAAAACTCTGAATATTATTACTCGTCCGCCACATTATACCAAGGGTAAGGTTGAATGTATTGATGCTCTCGAATCTGCTACCGATGGATTATCTGGTGCAGACGCTGGTTTAACGTGGAGTGTTATCAAGTATATGTGGCGCTGGAAGTGGAAGAATGGCCGCGAGGATTTACTTAAGGCACGCTGGTATTTGAACAGGCTTCTGGCTCATGTGGATAAATAACGAATACGCATACTACACAGGCAAGCGTGGCGTATGCTCATTCTGTGGCCTTTCTCTCCCGGCAAATGTGCTGGTAGAAATTGACCCTATTGCCACAGCTACGATTACCCGATATGCCAAGTCTATTAACGCAATGCCGTTGATGACTGGTGCGATAATGTGTAAAGATGAGATTACTTGTGATAAATGGATTGCTAAGAAGTTGGAACAGGCTAATGGGAAAGCGGTTTGAAAAGAAACGGTCTGAATACCCTGTAAGCCCTTTGGTAGACATTGAAAACTTACCCGAGCATTTACGTTGGCAACCCGGTGTTCAAGGTGGTAGCGGTCAGCGTGGTAAGTTTATTGAATATATCGAATCAAAGAAGCCCGGGTTACAGCCTGCCGGATGGCGTGATATTACGCCGTATTTCGGGCACGTTTGGCCCAAGTGTATTTCGGGCTGGCGTACAATGGCTGCGAAACAGGGCTACTATATTAGTGTACAGTTAATCGTCAAAGGTGATTTAACATATCGAGCAATCCTCGTGTGTTTGAATCCGATATGAAAATATTCAGAGAAAAGGCAGGAATTATTAGTGTTGACCGTTGTTGTGTTGCATATCACAAAGGTTATTTGTATACAGCAGACACACTGCTACAGTTACTTTGGACTGTGCTTACTGAATTTAATAATGACAAACATTTGGTGGGATAACCAATGCTTGAGCTTGACGATGATGATATCGAAACGTTAGGTTATGGCACAGAACATCATTATAGGGAATGCGCAAAACACATTGCGTACGCTGAAACTGCTCGAGATAATGCAGCTAGAGAATACCGCGAAACTCACCGTAGAGAGGCTGTACTTGCTACCAATCGCTGGCGTGCTACCAATCCTGATTACTGGAAGAATCCTTCCTTTCAGGCTAGTTCTAAACGCTGGGCTAAAACTGATGCGGGTAAGAAAGCCAACCGCGCACGCACAAACAGATACTACGCTAAGAACAAAGACGCGATAGCCAAACGCCGTAAAACTAGACGTAACGAAAGAGCCAAACAATGACGACCGAAAATGCGCAGCCCGTGGTTGGTGAAGAATTCCTCGATTCGCAGACGATGGAAATCCGAGAGATTCCTCTGGTTAAGGTTGGTAAGTATCCTTCCACGTTCAAGGGCATTAGCACGCATTGTGGTAAGGAGTGGAACAGTGTTCCTAATCTTTCTATCCAGCATAAGCTCGGGGCTGAGGCTAATAACCGCGTTGTGTTCAGTAACCTCCTTATGAGCGTTGCCCCTGATAAGAATGGACAGAAGCATTACGAGCGTAAGAATGGTCTTAAGGCTTTCATGAAGGCTTTTGATACCGATATTCAGCAGATGCGTGTGCTCTCTAAGCAGGTTACCAATCCTGAGACTGGTGAGACTGTTACCCTTAAGTACATTGATGCGGATCAGATTAAGGCTCATCTTGAGCAGTTCGTGGGTAAGGAATATCAGGTTCGCGTTTCTGTTCAGGCTGCTAACGGTACGTGGCCCGCGAAGAATGATATCTTCGAGTTCTTCCCTGCTGCGTAAACATTAGTCACAAACCAATACCAACGCCATACGGGGGCATAACGCCCCTGTGTGGCTTCTTATTTTTGCCTAGTTTTACCGGAGCAATGCATGAGCGAATCCAACAAAACCAGCATTATTCCAATGGACAAGGCCTCGGCTGTAGCTGAGCTTTGTATTACCCAACCGGAAGCTATTTACGAGCCTCTTCATGCTGCTGAAAAGTGGTGTAAAGAAATGCGTGAGAAAGCTAGACAGACTTTGATTGCCCGTGTACCGAAAGATGTGCAGAAGTCTGAAACTGAGGCTGATACGTGTACCATTACTACCACTCGAAATAAGGCTAAGCTGAAGCCTGACACTATTCATAAGGCGCTCACCACCCTTGGATTAGACCCCAAGTTAGTTGTGTATCCGCAGCCTGTTGAATACGATGCATTGCCTAATGCGCGTGAAACTCTCGAGACTATGCTTAAAACTGGTGTGCTTTCACAGGCTGTTTATGATACGTTCTTCGAGACTCCGGGATATACCGTTACTACAAAGCCGAAATCGGCACGTACTATTGCTAGCGGTGAATGAGGAGCAAAAATGACGGACCCAAACACGCACAAACCTGACATTCTCCCTCCAGAGATGATTATTAAGCGTACTCCTATCTTCTATCATAAGGAGGATATTGAGCGTGTTCTTATGGATAAGTTACCCGGACATATTGCAGACTTCTCTCGTGGTTCACAGTGGCCCGGATGCCGTATTATCACGTTTGGTAACGGGTATATTGATGGATTACTTGAAGATGTGGCTAAGTATGTTGCTGAGAAGGTTCCAGATATCAGTGGTAAGTCTCCTGCGGATTTAATGAATGAGTTTTTCAAGCTGTTTGCCAACTATTACGTGGCCAGTTGGACTGCTACTGACGATTCTATCTCTATCATGTACAGCTCCATTTTGAATGAAGAGGATTCTAACGATATGCAGGAGGTTTCAGCTGAGATTCGTAAGGGTATGAATGCTAAGCGTGCTGCTAGGGCAGAAGCTGCGCAAATTGCAGAAGATAAAGCACGTGCTGAAATGGATGAGATTATCCGTTTGGGCAGACTCGCGCAGGCCAATCCTGATATGGTAGCTAGTATTGAGACTGCTCAGCGTGAGATTGCTGAATTGCAGCTTGCTCTTAAGCGTGCTACTCGCAAGGCGGCAAAGAAGTGAGTAATAAACGTCAGCGTCAAGTGTATAGGTCTACTGTTTTGGGTAATATCCCGCTTTCATTTACGGCAAGACATTTAATGCAGCAGTTACGTGACTGTATTGAGGATTCTATCACTAATAGTGATTATGAATGTAACGGTAAAGCTTTATCTTTAGCTCGGGCTAAATTAGCTGTATATATTTCTGAGTTGGAGACGACTCAAGATGCGTAGCATTGGTAAGAATAATGTACCCACGTTACCTTGCTTGGCTACTGTTGTTGACGATTCTGGACAACTGCTGCCCATTGTATCCGGGATGGCGTTATTTATCGTTATGGACCCTGAAAACCTTAAGACAGCTTTACCGTTCCGTTTTGTTAGTGTTAGTAAACATAAGATTGTACTGAGACTTAAGACTAGTGATGGGGCAGTATATGATTATCCATTCATCAATTCTACCAAGCTGCTCGTAAATCAGGCAGCAGTTAAGGCGCACAGAAAGAATGCTCACTGACGGTAAAAATCCCCATGAGATTGTTGCTGAAACTAGGGGTTGTCATTGCGATAAATGTCCAATTGCTAACCTTAACTCTGGTATTGTGGGCCCTCAAGACTATGGGGTTGTGGGTATTCAAACTCGTACCGGCCCTATTGACGGAATCATCGTTGTTGGTGAGATACCTACCTTTAACGATAAACGTGGCCCTTTATCGGGCCGAGCTAAGAGGAATTGGCAGGAGGCTCTAGATAAAACGGGGCTTAGCTCTCTTAATCTACTTATTGTACCATCTGTACACTGTGTACCTAGCATTGTTATTAAAAAGTCTGACCGACAGCGGATTGTTTCTAGTTGTCGCCCGTCTGCACAGGTAGACTTACAGGAACATTCAACAATCCCTGTTCTTCTTATGGGTACAGATGCTATCCAAACATATGGATTAGATAAGAAGATAACTGAGAATCGCGGCTTTCTCCACAGGGACGTTAACAACCGTCCCTTTATTATTACCTATGCTGCAACAACTGTTATGTTTGGTAACATTTATATGTGGGGCACATTTCTCGAGGATTTGCGCAGATTTTATCGGCTGATTACGAATACGCTTAGACCCGGATTGTTGCCTTCAATGGTTAAGATTCACGCGGACTATCAAGACATATCAGCATTCGTACTCAAGAATCCCAACTGTTGGGCTGCTGTAGATATTGAAACAACTGCACCGGGGGACCACCCAGAATGGGGATTAAATGCCACTAAAGCCAGCCTTAAAACAATCGCATTCGGGACAAAAGACACTGCTATCAGTTTGTGTTGGTCTCACGCTAGTTTCCGTACTATTAAACTTGTTGCTGATATTCTGGCCGACAGAGAATACGTTAAGGTTTTCCATAACGGGCCTTGGTTCGATTTGCGTGTCCTTAAACGATATGATATGCCTGTAAATCGATGGGAGGATACTCGTGATTTACGCCGCGCTATTAGCAGTACATCTAGGCTCTCTCTTGGTTACTTGGGATCGTTATATTGTGATATCCATGCGTGGAAACTTGACGATAACAACGACAAGAAATCTCAATCTAGTAATCTTGACGAATTACTTTTGTATAACGGTTATGATACTATTGTGACGGCTCGTATCTATGAAGCTATATCGGGAATGTTGCCTATTCCTGGCGCTGCTTGGAATGGTCCTGAGTACCGCAAATGAGCGCGTGGGAATTCGAGAAAGTCTACGCTAGAGATATCAAGGTTGGCGACTATATCTGTGGATATGATGGCTCATGGACTAAGCCTGGATTAGTTATGGAAATCACAGTCCAACCGGGATTAACCATTGACCGTTTCTTCTTTGTTCACGATGGATTCTTTCCTAATCCAGAACTATATGGATTGGATATGTTTACCAGATTAACTGATGCTGGCAAACTTAAGTTTGAGGCACAATTGTTCCCGTGAATGCTATTGAATCAACCAGCGTAACATTAGACCAATGGGGAGATTTATTCTATATTGCATCTTCTGATAAAACGTTCAAACGTGCTAATTATGATTGCGAATATGAAGATATACGCAAATGGGTGAACCCTACTGGATGTCTTAAACTGCAGATTGAGGAGGATTACATGTATAAAACAGAACAGATAACTGCAGTACAATTACGAGCTAATGATATTGTGCTATGGCGTGGAATGTTACGCAAAGTAGGAAGTGCTAGTTTAGGGCAAGATAAAGCCTTGCATTTTATACTTGAATCAGGGCATACGACTTGCCATGTTACATTTATGACAAATACATTAGTTGCACGTATTGCGCATCCTGTTGATGTAGATAAGTGGTTAGAAGAAAACAATGTCCGCTGAAACACAGCGCGTGCAGCGATTGTATGAACTGCACAAACAGCTCTCTACTGTTACAGCTAAAATGAATAGCCGTGGCTTCTATTTTATCGAAGAGAATCGTGCATGTATGGAGAGTATGCTTCATCAAGAAATGGAGGAATCAATTGCTCATTGGCGTAACGTGGTGGGGGTTGGGGATAATGTTCCATGTACGCCTACCAGTATGCGGGCAGCTATATTTAGCCGTCACAAACGCGCAAATATTCCATGCCTTAATATGCCTGACCCTGTTAACATTCCTGATTTCACTAATCCCACCAAAGAATGTATTTCTATCAAGAAATCACCACTACTCCGCTTAATCGTCAGCCCCCATGCCACCCCAGAATGCATCCGTATCGTTGATGCGTGGTGGCACTTTAAGAAAACAGAAAAGAGGTTAGGATTTGTCCAATCAGAAGACTTACTCCATAGTATTGACCCCGAGGATAACCGCTGTAGGGCCGGGTTCAATAGTTGTGGAACCGATACCGGACGATTCACATGTTCCGTCCCTAATCTCTTTCAAATACCGGAGATTCTACGCTATATGTTTGGTGTGGACGTTGGTAGAAGATTAGTTCATGCCGACAAGAAACAAATGGAAATCCGTGTTATGGCGTGCGTTGCCGATGATAAAGTATTGCAGGAGCGAATTCTATCAGGTAAGGACCTTTACGAGACGGAAGCACGTGGGTACTACAATATCCCAGATGACGCACCTGTCCGAAAACAGTTACGTCAGGGAGCTAAGATTGGTCGATTGGCGCGTCAGTATGGTGCGCAGGAGAAAGCCTGTTTTTCCCAAGCTATCGCTGCTGATAGGACTATGACAATCAGCCGCATCCGTGCGATTATCACACTCTTTGACCGCACGTATCACAGGACAGTTAGCTATTGGAAAGAGGAAACCGAACGTGTCGCGAAACAGGGCTATTCGGAGTCTCGATTACTGGGCAGACGTCGCCATTATCCTCGTATGCCAGACCTCGCTGAGATTGCTAACTGGCCCATTCAAGCGACTGCTTCCGATATCGCTAACCAAGAGATTATTGAATTGGACGCTCGCCTAGACCGCGAATGCCCAGACGCATTCCTTATTAACCACGTTTACGATTCCTTTGACGTTGATTGTCCCGAGGATAAAGTTGACCAAGTTACCAAAATAATGCGTGAAGTTTCACACAGGAACTATACCATTAATGGGATAGACTTTCCCTTTGGGATTGACCTGAAGGTAACCAGTAACCAAACTCTCGAAGCATGGAAAGGTGACACATGGGCAAGCGTGTAAAGGCCGTAACACAGGACCATATTACCGCTTTAAGTAATCGTATTGACCGCATTATGACGAAGTTAGGATTGCCTATTACTGCCACAGGCGCTGCTGTATTAGAAGAAAATAAGCAATCCATTTTTGAGACTATGCAACAGATGTTTACCGAAAAGGCTATTCTTGACGCTATGCGTCCACCTGCTTCTTATCGTGATTTCTGTAATCCACTTCCACCTATGCCACCCCCTGTTTTTGTGCGTTATCAATCTGCGCAGGCCCCCATTGAAGATAGGATTGCAGTTGACCGCGCAGAGCGTGTTACTAAATCTGTTAAGGATGCATTGCGATTGATGCATAAGGTAAGCTATCACCAGCCCTCTAAGACCACTCTTAATATTACTTCTATGTATTCTCGCGTTGTATTCTTCTCGGTTCGTTTTGAAGCTGAAGTTATTAGGTTCGTATTCTGTAAGCGGTCTGGTGAGAGGGTTACTGAAACCTTTAACCGCAATTCTGATGCAGCGGCTGCGATTGCTGCAACTGTTATGTTCTATTGTATGAAGACATACTAACCTCACCAAACAAACCAAAACCCTCCCGGCCTTGCGGCTAGGAGGGTTTTTTATTGTCTAAATTCTGGCCAGAATCTAGCGTTTATCTGTTCACACGTTCAACTGAGTTCATAATATTATCACGTACCCAATTAGAATGGTCTTCATCCATACCTGTATCAATGGGTGCTGGTGTTGAACAGTTCTGTAGCGTATGAAATATCTCGTGAACAATCGCTGAATGGTGCCAATTACCGTTAGATGGTGTACCAATTGTGATTTTACGGAATGCACACTCAGTACTCCCGGAAATCATAAGTGGTGTTCCATCTGCTTTCTTTCTATTCCATGGGTCTTCCCAGCTTGGTTCGGGCCGCACAAATACGTGATAGCCTACGAGAACATTGCAATTATCGGTCATATCATTAAGTCGCCAGTCAGTGGTTGTACTTACCGCATCAAATGCCGCAGCTAATCGCTCATTAAGGTCGGCATGTGTGAAGTTGGAATCACCTGCGTGCAACAGCATTCCGCAGTTATTACTTCCTTCTTTACCTGGAGGTACTCCTGCGCAAGCAGTGAGCATACCGAGTACTAGAAGCACCACAATAATCACTAGCACTACTGTCATATTTTTCTGATTCATTGAGACCTTTCGCAAAACCGCGTAGGGATAATGATACGCGGGTTGCTAAGTAAGGTTTATAATCCAACGCATGTAACAGCTAACACATCGCTTGCAGCCCACGCTTGAGCAGTACCGGCAGATACAAACTGACCAAAACTAGCAGTAGTAGTAGTACTAGCAGTCTGCTGACACGTACCAACGTGAGTAGTAATATCAGTACAACTGCAATTCCAACCAGTTGTTGCAGCAGCGCCTGGAATAGCAATTACACCAGTAGTAGCAACACCTCCAGTACCAACATTAACACGAAAAGCTGTAGAATAACCTGCCGTAACAGAAGGACTAGTACCAAAACCAGAGGAAATAGTAGGAGTAGCGCCAGACAGTACAACTTTTGATGCTATAGTGAAAGGTGTACCAGCAGTAATATCAAATCCAGCACTACCAGAGACTAACACAGTATTAGTAGCAGCACGAATGCTTGAACCTGTATATGCTAACTTAGCTCCGGCAGAATCGTCTAGTGTGAGACTAGGTATACCACTAATACCCTCTAATTTACCCGCAGTAGCACTAAAATTAAATGAACGTACACCGGCAATACTTACACCTAACTGGTCAGCATCTACAGAATATAAACCAGTGTTAGTGTCAGTAGTAAATGTATACGATGGACTAGCGGCTGTTCCAGCTCCGTTAGACACTGCAGTTCCTTTAAATATACCAGAATTATACAAAGTAAGCCCCGCAGAATCATAACATCCTCGGACATTGGCTCCTGTAGTAGCACATAAAGAATTAGCTGAAAGCCAATAAAGTCCAGTGTCAGGGTCAGAGCTAAAACTCATAGTTGGCACACTTGCAGTACCGTCACCTAACCACACAACACCTGCGTCTACAAACGCTGTAGTAACTGAACTAAAATTCTGTGCTCCAGTAACAGAAGCCGTGGGTCCAATATCCGCTCGTACATGTGGAGCAGATTGCGCAGTAAATAAAATACCGGCTAATAATGCCCCCGCGAGAAAGCCCCAACGCATTACGGTCCCGTCCCCTGTCGATACAGATAACCCTTACAGGCTGATTCAGCCCCAACAGCAGAAGGTTTACAGCAAATAAACCTCTTATCCGCAGTAGTCCAGATATCATATAATTTCTTAGCTCCTACTTCAACACTTTCACTATTAACATGAGAACCACCGTCCCATAACGTACCACCGTCACCTTGTGGGCTAGCTGCAACATACGCATTAACAGTAGGCTGAACCGCATAATGACGTTCGGGCAGTAACTGAGCCGAACAAATGCTATCCATACCAGCGTCAATACTCATACGAAGCACGAATGCCCTGTCGTCACCCGCATGAGAAATACCCACAACAACTAAACTTAACCCAATTAAAATTAATGCTAATCCAATGCGCTGATGCTTCATTTCGTTGTCTCCTTCACTTCATATGCCCAGAATTGCTTAGGCTTATTACCAAATCCAGTTTCAATACTCTTGCCTACAAACGGCATTCCCATACCAGCCTGTGCAATAGTACCATCCTCAAGTAAGATTGCAATATGCCCAGAGTGCCCCGGAACAGGGTTATAATAAGTAACCGCGACAGGTTTGTTAGCTTTGGAGCTTAACAACGCCTGCTGGTGTGTAACAGGATACCACCCATAATCTCGGCCATATTGTTCAAACCACGCAATAAGACCATTCGCATTAAGTTCGTGTGCGATACCCGCTAAACCAGTGCGATACTGCATCGGATTACCTTTATAATCAACCCAATGGAGGGGTCCCGTAAGCTGTAACTGACGTACAATATCAGTGAATAAGATGTTACATGCGGTAGCTTTGATACGCTTGGGTTGCCCAGTAGGCTTATCGTAAATAGGCACATAACGGTCAGTATACTTACGAATCAACCTACTTGCAATCACTCGAGGTGTTTCCGAGTGAATGCTTTGAATGGGCAAATCTTCCCATCGTTCAAGTACTGCCACGGTTATCCGCCTGTTCCTGAAGCTAACGCTAATAAACGTACGATTACAGTGCACGGGGCCTGATATTCGGGAGGTAAACGTTGACACATTTCTGCTACGCCTAAACCTAACAGCATTAACAAAACTAAGCGAACTAATCGCTGCCTTTTTGCCCTATTTTTTGGGAGTCTCTCCGGCAACAGGTCCCGAGGAATTGGCGACTTTTCCACAAGAATTGATCTTATTGTGCGCCAGTACCGCTGTACCAATAATAAAAGAACCAACCAATACGAGTACAGCTTCTGCCGCATTTTTGACGATTTCACTCATTGTATCCTCGTTTACGACTAAGGCTTACGCTTAGGCGCAGATTTAGCCTTCCTCAAATCAATTGGTTTAACCTTCATTAACGCGCGCTCTTTATCGTCCAATAACCTAATACCTTGTTCCATCTTAGACCGTGCATCAGCCTTATTTAACGGCTCCTGCCATGCTCCCGTAGATGAACCTTCAGTCTGTCTTTCCATACTCTTTAACTGCTTAATTAAGCCACTACGCTCCATGCTAATCTGGCTCAGTTTACTCTGCTTTTGTTCCTTACTACCCCAAGATTCAACAGGTAAACCAAATGCGCGCATAGTTTCAATATCCATTGAACGTTTAACTTCTGGATTACCTCCGACCATTCTAGGAGGCAATTTCTCACGACTGTACAGATTCCATGAGTTGTTAATAACCTGAGGACCCAATCTAGTCATCATATCGATACCACCACGCTGCCAATCATCCTGCTTCCATAATGGAGTATTATACACCTGAGCAGGGTCTTTAAGCCCCACTTTAGCCATAACAGCCTCATATTCGTTTGCAGCAACACCACCCTTAAACACAGTATCTAAGATGTTAACAGCAACACGTTTACCCATACCGTCGGGTTCGTTACCCTTGAACCACTGTAACGCCTCAACTAACCCCTTACTGGCATCGATAAACGTGATACCACCATCAGCCGCACGATAGAATGTAGCAAGCGGAGAACCCATATACTTCTTCTGATTATCGGGAGCAATAGCCACAGCATTAGCAATCTTCTCATCGCTGATACCTTCGTCCATACGCAATTTCTTGTTAAGTGCATAAATACCAGCTAAGAAACCACCAGTTTTAGCCATCGTTAACGCAAATCCAGGCTCAGTAAATGCACGGTAAGGAAGCTGTGAATTAACGCGAACAAGCTCAAGACTGGTACGTAACCACGGGTTAGTAACACCCGAGAAACGGCTGAGCCCAGTAGTAACAGGACTAGCACGGTCAACCATTGGGAGCGTAAGATGAATACGGCGCACAATAGCACGTTTACCTGCCTCGGTAGCCTGTAGCGCAGTCATACCCGCGACCACGTTATGCCCTAATAACTTACCCATCATTAACCTAGCTTCAGGGGTATCGGGCATCATATTAGTCTTTAAGTCAATACCCCAACGCTCTAATCCACTGACATACAGTCCATACTTAGTAGCCATGTCGATAGTGCTATAAGCGTTACCAAGGGCACCCGTACTGTTATCTCTAACCTTATGCGCAATAGATGTAAGTTTCTCGCCCCATGTCTTAGCTTTAGACGTTAACAAACCGTCCAGAACATCGTTAATACGACTCTTATTAATCTCATACTCTGCACCCAGTAACCCGAATTTTAACGTTTCATGCACACGGTCAGCCTGCGCACTAGAACCACGCGTAAGGTCAGAATTATACTTAGCAAGGTCATTCTTCATGGTAAACATAGCCTTGGGCATTTTCCACATCATATCAATAGGAGTCACAATATTTGACATCATAGTGCCCCAAACGTCACCCATAATGTTCATAAGCCACGTACCCGGATTAAGCACAGTCTTGTTATACTTGAGCATAGCTAAGAACTGGTTAGTTACAACCTGCTGTTCTTTAGGGAATGTGAAAATTGCATTGTGGGTATCAGGGTCAACCCACTTACCCTTAAGTAAACCAGCGCCGTCAAAGTCTACTTTCTGCGTATGTCCAAGTACTTCATTACGTTCAATAGATGAAGCCTGTGGATTGTCTGCTAATTCTTTCATCACAGTCAACTGCGTAATACGCTGTTTACGGTTAAAATAATCCATACTCATAGTACGTTCAATCTTCTGTCTACCGAACATATCAGGATTAGATGCCATTATCTCTCGGCCTTTAGGTGTAGTAGGATTAACTAAACTAATTAAGTGTTTTTGCACATCTAAAACAGGTCCTTCTTTAGATAAGCGTTTAATCCATTCAGCTGGGGTTAAATAATCTAACGCATACATGATTTCTAACTCATGATTTTGCGCGGGAGTGATAGGAGCAATTGGAGTTTCAAACAATGGATTTTGTACTGGAACAGTTCCGTGATATGGGGTTTCTACATTCGAAGTCTGTGGACCTATTGCGCTTGTTTGACCTGGATTATTAGGACCAATAGGATTTGTTAATCTAACTGGTTTAGTACTTGACGGAGTATTAATATTTAAGCCTAACTGCTCTGGCATTAACATAGCAGCAGGACCGGAAGTGTTAACAGGACCACTAAGCTGACGAATAAGCTCGTAATCTGCATTACGTTCATTAGTAAACGCATTCACTTTAGCTTGAACATGTGGAGCTAATGACGGTGGAGTTGCTCGCTGTGCCCCAGTAATAAAGTCACGCA
>CAYIHQ010000008.1:19932-24036 GCA_964362905.1 uncultured Ignavibacteriaceae bacterium | reverse complement strand
ATCTTTAACGCGGACTGTGCATTCTTTCCGTAGAACGCGGTCTCGATGGCGAACTCGTCGGGTGCATGCTGCTCGATCACCCCTTTGAGCCCGTCGTAGATCGACTTCAATCGAAGGGGCATTGATCTCGTGCCACGGTTGCGAATGATGCCGGCGGCGAGCAGCGTCAGCGTTCCGCGTTCGGCGGCAACGACGCCATATCCGGTGATGAGCGTTCCGGGATCGACTCCAAGGACAATCATGGTGAGACGGAATCCATCACGGCCGGATTTTGATGTCCCGGATTTTGAGTTGCGGCACGAACTCACCCATATATTCGCTTTCGTCGAGCGAGAAAGCGAGGTCGATGCCGTTACCGGCCGTCCGGACCGCCTCGATATGGTGGCCCAGGTTGAACCCGATCGCGTCGATCACGTGTGCATCCTTCCGGACCTTGAACTTGAGGTGGTTCTTCCCCACGATCCGGGGTGCACCGACCACTGCGACGCCGCGAACGGCAAACACGGGACGCATGTTGTCAGGCCCGAACGGCGCGAATTGCGAGAGGACTCGAATGAACTTCGGAGTCACCTCGTTCAACGGGATCTCCGCGTCGATACGGATCTCGGGGGTGAGCATTTCCACCGTCAGGAGCTCGTCGGTCACCTGACGAAACGCCTCTCGAAATTCCTCCAGCCGGTCGAGGGAGACCGAAAGACCCGCCGCGTATTTGTGCCCGCCGAATTGCAGCAGCTTGTCCTCGCATCGCTTCAGCGCTTCGTAGATGTTGAAGCCGCTGACGCTGCGGGCGGAGCCCTTGGCCACGCCGTCGATGGTGGTCATCATGATCGCGGGACGATAGTAGCGCTCCACTAATCGAGAAGCCACAATGCCGATCACGCCGGGATGCCATGTACCTTGGTGGAGCACGATGGCCGTGTCACTTGGCTTGATCCGCTGCTCGACGAGCTCCTGCGCCTCTTGAAATGTCTTTTCATCGATCTTTCGTCGCTCCGTGTTCTCCCGCTCGAGCACTCCGGCGAGATCCATGGCCATGCCGTACGAGTCGCACGCCAGAAGTGCGACCGCACGTCGGGCATCGCCGAGACGGCCGACGGCATTGATGCGGGGCGCAAGGACGAAGACCGCCTGTCCGGACGTGATCTTGCCAGGTGTAAGGCCCGCCACGTCGATGAGGGCCTGGATCCCGGGAAGCGGATTCTTGTTGATCAGGTCGAATCCCAATTTGACGATGGCCCGGTTCTCCCCGGAGAGGGGGACGATGTCGGCGGTGGTGGCGAGCGCCACGTACTGGAGGTAGTTCAAAATGGCGTCCGGCTCGATGTTTCCCAACCGCTGTTCCAGGGTGGGATGCATCGCGAGGGCCTGCACCAACTTGAAAGCCACACCGCATCCGCAGAGATACTTGAACGGATAGGCGCAGTGCGCCTGCATCGGGTTCAAGACGGCGACGGCTGCTGGCGCGCCCTGACCGGGTTCATGGTGGTCGCAGATGACGACGTCAATGCCCATCCGGGCCGCGTCTTCGACTTGTGAAGCCGCTGTGATCCCGCAATCGACGGTGACGATGAGGGAGGGCTGAAATTCCCGGGCTCGGGCCAATCCGGCGTTCGAGAGGCCGTATCCTTCCTTCTGCCTGTCTGGGATGAAGTAGTGAGCGTCCGCACCCACGCTTCGCAGGAACGTCCACAAGACCGTCGTGCCGTTGGTACCGTCGACATCGTAGTCGCCATAGACGAGGATGCGCTCGTTCGTCGTGACGGCGCGAACGATGCGGTCCACGGCGACGTGCATCCCGGCCATGAGGTGCGGGTCGTGCAGGTTGTGCGCGTCGGGACGGAAGAACGAATGGGCTCCATCGAATGTCGTGATCCCCCGTCGGACCAGGATGTCCGCCAGGATGGGAGAGACCGTGAGTTCTTCACTCAGGCGTTTGACGATCCCCTCGTGATCTGGCGACAACTCGCCGTTGCGGATGGGGAAGGCCCAACGATAGGAACGTACGACAGTCACCGGGAGCACCTGGTTAGCACAACGTGAGCGGAAACGCAATCATCCAAGGGGCCGTCGATAAGCCGAATTCTGTCTGACCCCGCGAACGGGGCGAGGCAGCCATTTCTCTGATGCGACCTACCCGTTCCGTCTGCCGGGGGCGGCACTGGAGCGGGCCGCTCTGGTCTCCGCCGAAGCGGAGAAACGGAACCTACATGGTCTTGCACCGGGCGGGGTTTGTCGTCACCGCCGTCATTGCTGACGGCGTGGTGGTCTCTTACACCACCGTTTCACCCTTACCCCTTTACTTGGACCTCGCCGAAGCTCGGCCCTCGCTCAAGGGCGGTCTGTTTTCTGTGACACTGTCCGTTCCCCCGGGATATGGCCCGGAAGACCCCCGCTTGACGCGGGGCACCCTACCCTGTGGTGTTCGGACTTTCCTCTCACCCGCCTGCCTGCACTGCCGTTACGGCAGGCAGGCCGAAGCGGATGAGCGGCTGCCCAACGACCCCTTGGATCACCGCGACTGCAACATCAACCCTCGGTCTGGAAGAGCCACCCTTGGTCGGACGCGGCGGCCGGCATCGGAATGCGCTCGTCGATGGCCCGGTTTGCGAGGCGGTCCGCCTCCCGGTTGTCCGAACGCTCCACATGCCGCAGGTCCAGTGCGATGCCGCGGGCGCGGGCGAGCGACCGAACCTCGTCCGCACATTTGCGCAGCATCGCATCCTTGATCTTGTACGAACCCTGCAACTGACGCACCATCAGCTCACTGTCCGAGTGGACCATCAGATGCGTGCAACCTCGTTCGGCTGCCATTCGGACGCAGGTGAGCAAGGCCGCATACTCGGCCCGATTGTTCGTCGACCGTCCCAGAAATCCGCATATTTCGGCAACGGGCTCTCCCGAGGGAGTACGGAGGACGACGCCGATACCGCTTTCGCCCGGATTGCCCCGGGAGGCCCCGTCCGTGTGCGCCACAAGACGCATCACAGCTGCGTGGGCCCTTCGGTCACCTCATCCGACACGAGCAGGCGACCGCAGCGCTCGCACGTCATGAACATGTCGTTCTTGCGGAGTTCCAGCACCTTCTGCGGTGGGACGCGGTTGTAGCAGCCGCCGCAGGCGTTCCGTTTGACGGGGACGACGGCCCGGCCGTCCTTGGCCTTGCGGATCCGCTCATACATCACCATGTCCTCCTTGCGGACGCGGACGACGATCTTTTGCCGCTCATGCTGATACTTCAACTCTTCGTCTTCATGTTCCTTGTTCACCGCGTCGAGTTCGCCTTGCCGTTCCGCGAGTTCCTTCTCCAATTCCTCGATCTCGGGCGCGAGCCGGGCGGCGTCTTCCCTGGCGGCCGCGGCCCGATTTTCGAGCGTCTCCATCTCCCGCGTCATCCGTGTGATCGATTCCTGCGCGGTGTCGATCTCGCGAGCGAGCATGTCATACTGCTTGTTCGTTTTTACCTGGAACTGCTGCGACTTGTACTTCTCCATCTTCTCCCGCCACGCAAGGATGTCGGTGTCCGCGGAGTCGCGCTTCACCACCGACTCTTTGGCAACGCGCTCCAGAGACGTTCTCTGGTCGACCTTCTCGCGAAGCTGTGTCTGGAGAGACGAGACGATGCCGGGAAGGTCGCCCTTCATTTCCTGTAACTCGTCAAGATGCAGATCCACTTTTTGAAGTGCATACAACAAACGGAGACGGTTTTCCAACGGGGGCTCCTGACGTTAGGAAGATTGGACGGGATTCGTGCGAACACGCGAGACGACGACATCCAGTCGCTCACCGCGTGTCCGCGCTGCAGCGCGCAGACGTTCCGCGAGAGGACGGAGAATGACCTGTTCGGTCTCCGCATGGCCGGCATCGATGAGCGCGAACCCGGGTGGGAGACCGTGAAAGGCATGATACTTCACATCCGCCGTGACGAACGCGTCAACACCCGACCGGATCGCCTCCGCAAGGAGGTCCGATCCCGAGCCTCCGCACACCGCGACGCGGCGGACAAACATCCGTGGGTCGCCGGCATATCGAACGCCACGCGCCTTCAAGCGGCGACGGATCGAGCCGACGAATGACGCGAGCTGGATGGGCCGGGGGAGCACGCCG
>CAYIHQ010000008.1:9722-19922 GCA_964362905.1 uncultured Ignavibacteriaceae bacterium | reverse complement strand
CATGCCATGATTCACATCCGGCGAATCAACGGGAACCATGTCGTACGCCATCTCATCATAGGGATGCACGGCGCGAACGCGTTCGACAGCTTCAAGGCCGCGGGCGCGTGGCACCACGGCTTCGATCTTCGTCTCGTCCGCCGACTCGACACGACCTGCTGTGCCGATGAACGGTCGTGCGCGACCCGAGGCCTTAAACGTCCCCGTGCCTGGGGACCGGAACGAGCAATGCGAGTACTCTCCGACGATCCCGGCTCCTGCCTCTGCGAGCGCGTTGAGCACGGCGTCCTCGTGCCCCAGTGGCACGAAGATGGCCAACTTCGACATCAGGCCTCGCAGCGGTGAAAGGAAACGTACGTCCCGGAGTCCAAGTGACTTCGCCAGAGTCACGCTCACACCCTCAGGCGCGAAATCCAGGTTCGTGTGCGCCGCATAGACGCCGATCCGCCGTTCGGCGAGTTCAAGCGCCATGCGCCCCACGGGTTGATCCGTCGTCAGCGTGCGGGGTGGACGGAAGAGCAGGGGATGATGCGTCACAATCATGTCCCAGCGTCGGCGAACAGCTTCCCGGACGATGGCCGGCGTCACTTCGAGGGCAACGCCGATGCGGCGGACCGGACGCCTCCGGTCACCGACCTGCAGACCGATATTGTCCTGTTCCCAGGCGGTCCACCGCGGTGCCCACTCTTCGATGATCTCGGCGATATCGGCGATGCGCATCATACAAAAGCCGTGTCCCGCCGGGAGGGGCGGGACACGGGGGAATCACTTGTCTGGGTTTTGGGGGGTCAAAAATTTCGGGTACTGAAATGCTTGGCACTTCCGCTGGGGTATTGCAGTCAAACGCTTGACCTCACTGTGTGACGAACAACATACTCAGAATTGGCGTAAGAATCAAGGATCCGCCCGTGGCGGGCTGTGTTTGTGGAACTCGATACGTTCGAAATTGAGGTCCCGAAGCCGGGTGATCTCCTTCTCGATCTTCCGAAAGTTGGCCTCGAACTGGATCAGCAGGTCTTTGTCTTCGGGTCCGGCAAGCCCGCGCTGAATCAGGTCCGCGCTGATCTTGATGGCGGCCAGAGGATTGTTGAACTCGTGACAGACGGTGACGACCAGTTCTTTGATCGCCTGGGCCCGTGTCTCCGCCATGGTCATCCGCTTCTCGACGGCCCGGAGCTGTTTCCGGGTGCGCACCCGGTCCAGAACGGTCAGAATGGCCCTCGGGAGATGCGCCTCGCCGAGGTCCTCTTTCACGATAAAATCCTCGACGCCCAAACGCATCGCATCAATGGCGAGCTTGACGTCCCGGACGCCCGTGAGGAAAATGATGGGGATCGAGTTTTGCTGCCGGTCCAGCTGTAGACAGAAATCGAGCCCATTGCCGTCAGGGAAGTTGTAGTCCGTGAGGATGACCTCGAAGGACGGGTCGCGCGCCAGCGCCTCGAGGGCGTCGGGTATCGAACTCTTCCATGTGACGCCGAATTCCCGGTCGGGAAAGCGCTGCAAGTGGTGCTGAATGATCTGGATGAAGGCGGGGTCATCATCCACTGCCAGCACGGAGACCGGTTTGGGTGTCGGGGTCGATTCCTGCATACGGGAACAAACGGTACGGGAAGATTGGCTGACTGTCAATCAGGCAGACGGCGAGGTTGCTTTTGGACCCGATTCCTTGTAAGTTCGCATGACATGGATGATTACGCCCCCACGTTCTGAGGACCGGGGCAGGAGAGGTCGCATGCCCGCAAAAAACCGCATACTTGTGGTCGATGACGAAGATGCCCTCCGCACAGTGCTGAGTTCGGAGCTCGAGGGAGAGGGGTACCACGTCCGCAGTGCCGCAGACGGACAAGAGGCGATCAATATCCTTGGCGGGCAGGAGTATGACTTGATCCTCCTGGACATCAAGATGCCGAACGTCGACGGATTCGAGGTCCTCAAGTTCGTGAAGGACCGCCAGCCCAAGACGAAAGTCGTGATGCTGACGGGGTTTGCGGACCTGAAGAATGCCATCGAATCCAAGAAACTCGGCGCCGAGGATTTTGTCAGTAAGCCCTACGACTTGGTCGATCTTTTGACGACCGTCGAGCGTGTCCTGACCACCGCCTGACGAACGGTCCCCTGTCCTCCCATGGCCGGGACGTTCCACATCCTCATCGTAGACGACGAAGAGTCCGTCACCTACCTGCTGCAGACCGAGTTCCAGGACCATCCCGAATTTCACGTCGACACCGCGCCGAACGGCACCGAGGCCATGAACCTCGTCCGGACGGGGGTGTACGACGTCGCCCTGCTTGACATCCGCATGCCCCGGGTCAGCGGCCTGGAAGTGCTCCGGTTCATTAAAGAGCACAGCCCCGCCACGCAGGTCATCATGCTCACCGCGCAAGCCGACGTCAAGAATGCCGTCGAAGCGACACGCCTCGGCGCCTACGACTTCCTGAGCAAACCCTACGATTTCGACGTCTTGATGGCGACGGTGCAACGGGCCCTGGAGCACCGGCACCTCGTCATCGACAAGGAGGTCACGGCGGCGAGCCGCCCAGTCGACCTCGTCGGCGAGAGCAAGACGTTTCAGGATACCGTCCTGTATGCCCGCAAACTCGCACTCAGCGATGCGATCGTCCTGATCCAGGGAGAGAGCGGTACGGGCAAGGAATTGTTTGCGCAGTTGATCCATCGGGAGAGTCCGAGGAAGCTGCAACCGTTTGTCGCCGTCAACTGCGCTGCGATGCCCGATCAACTGCTCGAAAGCGAACTGTTCGGCCACGAAAAAGGGGCCTTCACAAGCGCCATCAAGACCAAGCAGGGACTCGTGGAAGTGGCGAGCGGCGGGACGTTGTTCCTCGATGAGGTCGGCGACATCAGTCCGGTCGTGCAACCCAAGCTCTTGCGTTTCCTCGAGACCGGGGAGTTTCGGCGCGTTGGCGGCACCCATGCACGGACCGTGGATGTCCGCGTCGTCTCGGCCACGAACAAGAATTTGACCGAGGAGGTGAAGGCCGGACGCTTCCGGGATGACCTGTTGTATCGGCTCAACGTTGTGGGACTCCGACTGCCGTCGTTGCGGGAGCATAAGGAAGATATCCCGCAACTCATCGACCATTTCCTTCATAGAAAAACGCGGTCCAAGAAGATCAGCCCGGCCGCCGTGGATGTGCTGCTCCGGTATGATTGGCCTGGAAACGTTCGTGAGCTCGAACATGTGATCGAAGGTGCGGTGGCGTTGGCTCCTGGGGAAGTCATCGAACCGTCCGACCTCTGGATGAACGTGGCTCTGCGGGGAGAGGCCCCGCCCGCTCCTCGCGAGATCGAGTCTCCGGCTGATCTCCTCTCGCTGGAGGACCTCGAAGCAGAACATATCGAGCGCGTCCTTCGCGTCAACGACTGGAATCGGGCGAAGTCCGCGCAGATCCTCGGCATCACTCCCAAGACGCTCTATCTGAAGATCAAGCGCTACGGCATCCGGGTCCCGAAGGGGGATGGAAGCGAGGGCTGAGCGGTGAAACCTTTTCGCCCTGCCTTCGTCTATGAATAGCGGGAACAAGGAAGTCCTTCGTTCCCCGAATCTCCTTCTAGGGAGCCAGTGATCGGATGCTCGTGGTGGGGTGGTCCGAGAAGCTGGCTCTTTTTATGTACACCCCCCGCTGTGGCGCGCCTTCCTTGTTTTTCTTGACATCTTTCGGTAGGTTTTCAGTCAAATTTCGAGCAATCGGGGGCATTTTCTTCCTCCCCCGTTCCATTGTGGCCCTCCGAAGGTCCTTCCATGGCGCGATTCCACGGCGTAGATTACTTCAACATTGACAGCCTCCTGACTGAAGAAGAGCGAATGGTCCGGGACACCGTCCGGTCGTTCGTGGACGACGAGGTCATTCCCATCATCGAGCGGCACTATCGGGAAGGGACCTTCCCGATGCATCTGGTAGGCAAGATGGCGGAACTCGGGCTCTTCGGTTCCACGCTTCCGGCAAAATACGGTTGCGCGGAAATGAACAACGTGGCATACGGGCTTGTGATGCAAGAGCTCGAGCGGGGCGACAGCGGCGTGCGGTCATTCGCCTCGGTCCAGAGCGGCCTCGTCATGTATCCCATTTTCACGTTTGGTTCGGAGCAACAGAAGGATCGATGGCTCCCAGCCCTCGCCAAGGGAGAGGCCATCGGATGTTTCGGGCTGACGGAGCCGGACTTCGGCTCCAATCCGGGCGGGATGGTGACGCGCGCTGAAAAGAAGAATGGCGGCTATGTGCTGAACGGCGCCAAGATGTGGATCACCAACGGCACGATCGCCGATGTAGCCGTGGTCTGGGCGAAATTGGAGGGGGAGGTGCGGGGTTTCCTCGTCGAGAAGGGGACGAAAGGATTCACCGCGCCGGAGATGAAAGGAAAGCACTCTCTTCGCGCATCCGTCACGTCGGAGTTGGTCTTCCAGGATTGTTGGATCCCCGAAGCGAACATGTTCTCGAACATCAAGGGCCTCAAAGGTCCGCTCATGTGCCTCAGCCAGGCCCGCTACGGGATCGCGTGGGGGGCCACCGGATCGGCCATGGCCACCTACGATGCCGCCCTCAACTATGCCAAGTCGCGCATTCAGTTTGACAAGCCCATCGCCGCATTCCAGTTGACGCAGGATAAACTGGTCCACATGCTCACCGAGATCACGAAGGGGCAGTTGCTGACCCTCCAACTCGGCCGCATGAAGGATGCGGGGACGGTCAAATTCACCCAGATCTCGCTCGCGAAACGCAACAACGTCTATCACGCGCTCGAGATCGCACGGATGGCGCGCGAAGTGCTGGGAGCGAACGGCATCCTCGACGAGTATCCCGTCATGCGGCACAGCGCCAACCTCGAGTCCGTCAAGACCTACGAAGGGACCCACGAGATGCACACGCTCATCGTGGGCGAAGATATCACCGGCATTCCGGCATTTCATTGAGTCCCCTGTGAAGACCTCCTCGAAGATCCTCGGCGACGCCATCACCTTTGACGACGTGCTGCTGGTGCCGGCGGCTTCCGCCGTTCTGCCGCGCGATGCGGAAACACCCACCCGGCTCACGCCCCGCATCACGCTCAACATACCGCTTCTCAGCGCGGCGATGGACACCGTCACGGAGTCCGAGATGGCCATTGCGATGGCGCGGGAAGGGGGCATGGGGGTCCTTCATAAGAACATGACTATCGAGCGTCATGCGGAGGAAGTGGATAAGGTGAAACGCTCGGAGAGCGGTATGATCCAGCGGCCGTTCATCCTCTCGCCCGAACAGACCATTCGCGAAGCCCTGGAAGTGATGCGGAAGTACAGCATCTCGGGCATCCCCATCGTTCGGGAAGAGCGACTCGTCGGCATTCTGACCAATCGTGACCTTCGCTTTCAACCGAACCTGGACCAGCGGATCGACCAGGTGATGACCTCGCAGAATCTCATCACCGCCCCCGTCGGCACGACGCTCGAAGAAGCCGAAACGATCCTCCAGAAGAACCGCATCGAAAAACTTCCGGTGCTCGACAAGCAGGGCCGGCTCAAGGGGCTGATCACGTTCAAAGACATTCAGAAGAAGAAGCGCCACCCGCATGCCTGCAAGGACGGGCTCGGCCGATTGCGGGTCGGCGCGGCCGTCGGGGTCACCGGCGACACGCTCGACCGCGTTCAGGCTCTCGTTGCCGCGGGTGTGGACGTGGTGGTCGTCGACACGGCGCACGGTCATTCGCAGGGCGTCATCGACATGGTGAAGCGCGTCCGTCGCGCGATCGCGGTCGACCTGATCGCGGGCAATGTGGCGACCGCCGAAGGAACGAAGGCGCTCATCAAGGCGGGGGCGGATTGCGTCAAGGTCGGCATTGGTCCCGGTTCCATTTGCACCACGCGGGTCGTGGCAGGCGTCGGTGTTCCCCAGATCACCGCCGTGCTCGAATGCTCCGCAGAGGCGCGGAAGGCGCGCATTCCGATCATCGCGGACGGCGGCATCAAGCAAACAGGCGACATCTCCAAGGCCATCGCCGCTGGCGCGGATTCGGTGATGATCGGAGGATTGTTCGCCGGTGTCGAGGAGAGTCCGGGTGAGACGGTCCTGTACGAAGGAAGAAGCTACAAGGTCTATCGCGGCATGGGTTCTCTCGGTGCGATGAAGGCAGGAAGCAGTGACCGCTATTTCCAGGACGTGGAAGACGACCTTCCGAAGCTCGTCCCCGAGGGCATCGAAGGACGTGTACCGTTCAAGGGGCCCCTATCGGAAACGGTCTATCAGATGGTCGGTGGGCTCCGGGCGGCCATGGGATACTGCGGTTGCCGCACGATCGCCGAGTTCCAGGAGCGTGCCCGGTTTGTTCGGATCACCGAGGCGGGCCTGCGGGAGAGCCATCCGCACAGCATCGCCATCACCAAGGACGCACCCAACTATCACCACTGACCCGGACCGCATGACCCGCACCCGGATCGACGCCGTCCGTCACCTCTTCGAATCCCACCGTCTCGATGCGCTGGTCGTGGCGCATCTGCCGCACATCCGGTATCTCTGCGGGTTCTCCGGCTCCAACGGCCTGTTGTTGATCACTCGCACCAGCGCCGTATTTGCCACCGATGGCCGTTATGCCGAACAGGTCAAGCTCGAGGTGCGCGGTCCGCGCGTCGTCATCGGCGCAGGGGCGTTGATAGAACTGAGCGCGCCGGCCGTTCGGTTGCGGCAAGGATCGCGCGTGGGCTACGATCCCGACCTTACGACCGTGGCCGCGCTGGCGCGCATGCGCGCACGCATGCCGCGGGCCCGTTTCATTCCTGCGCCCGGAATGCTCGACCCCCTTGTCTCGGTGAAGGATGCCGGGGAGATCGCTTCGATCCGGCAGGCCATTGCGATCAGCGAGCGCGTGTTCGGCGAGATACTCCCGTTGCTGGTGCCGGGCGTTCGGGAATCCGAGGTCGCCGCCCGCATCTCGTACTTGCATCGCATCCACGGCGCGGAGGGGGACGGTTTCGAACCCATCGTCGCGAGCGGCCCGCGCGGAGCACTCCCGCATGCGCGCGCCAGCGACCGTCGGGTCCGGAAGGGTGAGCTGGTCACCATCGACTTCGGCTGTCGCTTTCGCGGGTATCACAGTGACATCACGCGCACCGTGGCTGTTGGAAAGCCCAGCGAGCGATTGAAGAAAATGTACCGGGCGGTGCTGGACGCACAGTTGGCGTCTCTCCTCGTGATCCGTGCCGGGCTTCCGGCGCGGGCGGCGGACGCCGAGTCCCGCCGCGTGCTCCGCTCCCACCGTTTGCTCCAACACTTTCGGCATTCCCTGGGTCACGGGCTCGGCCTGCAGATCCACGAACAGCCCCGGCTGGCGCCCACCAGCCCCGACATCCTGCGCGACGGTCAGGTCGTGACGGTGGAACCCGGCGTGTATGTTCCCGGCGTCGGAGGTGTGCGCATCGAAGACGACATTGTCGTGCGTCCCCACGGCCGGGATCTGCTGACGACGCTCCCCAAAGAACTGATCGTGCTCTGAGAACGGACCGAACGATGTCCGACGACCTTCGCCGCGTCCTCCTGATCGCGTACTACTTTCCGCCCCTCGGACTAAGCGGCGTGCAGCGTACCGCCAAGTTCGCCAAGTTCCTCGGCCGGTACGGCTGGAAGCCAACGGTCCTGACGGTGGAGCCCGCCGGATACTACGCGTTCGACGAATCGCTGCTGCGTGAGGTCGAAGAGGCGGGGGTGGAGATCGTACGCACGACGTCGCTCGATGCGAACCGCCTGTTCAAGAAGAAAGGCGTTGTGCGGCTTCCGTCCGAGTTCATCCGCAAGGCGGCAGGGTTCATCGGGGACCTTCTGTTCATTCCGGACACGAAGATCGGCTGGAAACGACGCGCGCTCAAGGCCGCTCTCGAACTGACGGCCCGCACGCGGTTCGACGCCATCCTGGCCACGGCTCCGCCGCAGACCGATTTTCTCATCGGAATGGAACTGAAACGCAGGACAGGGATCCCGCTGCTGGTCGACTACCGCGACGCGTGGATGGAATACCCGTTCAAGTTCTATCCCACACCATTCCATACATGGTTGCATCGCCGCATGGAGCGGAAGGTGCTGCACGCATCGGACGGGATCGTGGTGACGCACCGGCGGATCAAGGAAAGCATCCTGCGGCGTCATCGGCAGTTCAGCTACAACGATATCACGATCATCTCCCAGGGATTCGACGCGGAAGATTTTGCCGAGCCCGCTTCGCGCAGCGGCGCCAAAGGGAGGATGCGCATTGTCCACGCCGGGACGTTCTACGGACATCGAAGTCCCGACGTTTTGTTTCGGGCACTGCAGGCGCTCTTTTCGCAACATTCGGAGCTCCGTGGTCGTTTCGAGGTCCGATTGGTCGGAGCGCAGCGCATGCAGGATGTCAAGCTGGTGAAGAAACTGGGTCTCGCAGATGTCGTCGCCTTTGAGGGTTATCTGGAACATCGCGCGTGTGTGAAGCTCCTGCGGTCCGCCGACGTCCTCTGGTATGTCAACGACAACGACATGTCGTCTCCGGGGAAGCTCTACGAGTATTTCGCGGCGGGGAAGACGATCCTCGCCTCCGTCGTCGACGGATACACGCAACAGGAGATCCGCGAATCGACGGGCGCGGTGTGCGTGCCGTTGTTCGACGGCCCGGCCCATGAGCGCGCCCTACTCGACCTGCTCGCGCTGTTCGAAATGAAAGCGTTACAGGGCGTGCCAGAGAACTTCGCGGAACGCTTCGACCGTTTCCGACTCACGGGTGCTCTGGCAAAGCAACTAGAATCACTGATCGACTATGACCGCGTGGATCTCCGCCGGGTGACCGAGGACGTCGCATGAAGGTGCTGGTGATCGGATCGGGTGGGCGGGAGCACGCCATCGTCAAGGCGCTGCGGCGCAGCCCGCACGTCTCCAAACTCTGGTGCGCGCCGGGCAATGCCGGGATCGCCCAGGACGCCGAATGCGTACCGGTCAAACCGGACGATCTCAATGCGCTGCACCGCTTTGCCCGGGAGCAGGGTGTCAATTTAACGGTGGTCGGGCCCGAGCAGCCATTGGTTCTCGGGATCGTCGACCTGTTCCGATCCCACGGGTTGGTGATCTTCGGACCGCCGCGCTCAGCCGCACTGCTGGAGGGGAGCAAGGTCTTCTCGAAGGCGTTCATGGAGCGGCATCACATTCCGACGGCGCGATTTGGTTCGTTCGGGAAGGATGATGCGCAGGCGGCGGAGGCGTTCATCCGGTCGCTTCAGCCGCCGATGGTCGTCAAGGCAGACGGACTTGCCGCCGGCAAAGGCGTGGTCATCTGCCAAACACGCGCGGATGCGATGGAAGCGGTCCGCTCGATGCTGTCGGGTGAAGCGTTCGGAGCAGCGGGTGAGCGCGTGGTGATCGAAGAATTCCTGACAGGTGAGGAACTCTCCGTCTTCGTCGTGACCGACGGGGAGCGGTCCGTTCTTTTGCCTACGGCCCAGGATCACAAACGCATCCTCGACAACGACCGCGGGAAGAACACGGGCGGGATGGGGGCGTATGCGCCGGCTCCCCTGGGAACACCGGCATTGCTCGAACGCGTGCGGCAGGAGATCGTGGAGCCCACCCTCCGAGGGATGCGCCAGGAGGGCTCTCCCTACACCGGATGTCTGTATATTGGACTCATGGTAACAGCTGCCGGTCCGCTGGTATTGGAGTACAACTGCCGCTTCGGCGATCCGGAGACCCAAGTGGTCCTTCCCCTAGTTGCCAGCGATGTGGCCGAACTGTTCGTTCGCGCATCGACGAATCAGCTCGATCCTTCGACGGTCCTCCTCCACCAAGCCGCCGCTGTCTGTGTCGTACTCGCGTCCGGCGGATATCCTGATGCGTACGAGACAGAAAAAGAGATCACAGGCCTTTCGTCGCTCGATGGCCGCGACGATGTTATCGTGTATCATGCCGGGACGAAAACGGCCGAAGGGAAAGTCGTCACGGCTGGTGGTCGCGTCCTGGGTGTGACGGCGTTCGGACCGTACGACGACCTCCCTGCGACGATCCGGACGGCCTACGAGGCGGTCCGCAAGATCAAGTTTGAGGGAATGCACTACCGGACGGATATCGGCGCAAAGGCAGTGAGGGGATGATGAGTGGTCGATTTTCGACCCTCGACTCCGCTCGGGTCAAGATTGACGATTTTCGACTGACGATTCACGTTGGAGGAGTGCAGAAGATAGTCCAAGTGAGAACA
>CAYIHQ010000008.1:0-9712 GCA_964362905.1 uncultured Ignavibacteriaceae bacterium | reverse complement strand
CCGGCGGGGCTGGATTCATCGCCTCACACATTACAGATGCCTACATCGCGGCGGGGCACGACGTCGCGGTCATCGACGACCTCACCGGCGGCCGTCGTGAGAACGTCCATCCGCGTGCGACGTTCTATCAGATGGATATCCGCGACGCTTCCGTCACAGATATCTTCGCCCGCCACGCGTTCGACGCGGTCAGCCATCACGCCGCACAAATGGATGTGCGCCGATCGGTCGCCGACCCCGCGTTCGACGCCTCCGTGAATGTTCTCGGCGGATTGAATATCCTCGAGGCCGCCCGGAAACACGGTGTTCGCAAGATCATCTTCGCGTCGACGGGCGGGGCCATCTACGGAGAACAGGACTATTTCCCGGCGGACGAGGAGCATCCCACGCGCCCGTTGTCGCCGTATGGCATCACGAAGCTGACGACGGAGAAATATCTCTTCTACTACAAGGCCGTCTACGGCATGGACGCGGTTATCCTCCGGTACGCCAACGTCTACGGGCCGCGCCAGAATCCGCACGGCGAGGCCGGGGTGGTCGCGATCTTCGCCAGCAAGCTCCTGAAAGGCGAGCACACCATCATCAACGGCGACGGGAAGCAGACGAGGGACTATACGTACGTGGCCGACGTGGTCCAGGCCAACCTTCACGCCCTGACGTTCCAGGGCTCGGAGATCTTCAATGTCGGCACGGGCGTCGAGCACGACGTCAACTACCTTTTTCAGCACCTCGCGCGGACCCTCCGTCCCAATGCGCCAGAGCAGCATGGACCTGCGAAGCCGGGAGAGCAGATGCGCAGCGTCATCACCTCCGAGAAGATGTACCGCACATTCGGCTGGCGGCCGATGACGTCGCTCGAAGAAGGTCTGCGCGTGACGGCCGAATGGTTCCGCACACAGTCCCCTCGGTGACCGAGAACACCCGCCATATCGTCGACGGTATCATTCGTGGAGATCGCCGTGCGATCGCGCGCGCCATCTCGCGCGTCGAGAATGAAGCCTCCGATGCGAACAGCATGCTCGCGGTGCTCTACCCCCGCGTGGGGTCGGCGTATCGGATCGGCATCACGGGTCCGCCAGGAGCTGGCAAGAGCACGCTGACCAACAAGCTCGCCCGACTGTATCGGGACGAAGGAAGGAAGGTCGGCATCATCGCCGTCGACCCCACCAGCCCTTTCACCGGGGGCGCACTGTTGGGCGACCGCATCCGCATGACGGACGTGGAGGTGGATGCTGGCGTGTTCATCCGGAGCATGGCATCTCGGGGAAGCCTCGGCGGCCTGAGCCGCAAGGCCCGGGAGGCGGCCGACATCCTCGATGCCGGCGGAATGGACGTGGTGATCTTCGAGACTGTCGGTGTGGGCCAGTCGGAGTTGGACATCGCAGGAGCCGCCGACACCACCGTGGTCGTGCTCGTCCCGGAGTCCGGCGACGGCATTCAGGCGATGAAAGCCGGATTGATGGAGATCGCCGATTTCTTCGTGCTGAACAAAGCCGACCGTCCCGGGGCGGAGCAGGCCGTGATGTTCATCAAGATGATCCTCGGTTTTCGACCACACGATGAGAGCACATGGATGCCGGATGTGGTCAAGACGCAGGCGAACGAAGGGGTTGGCATTGACGCCGTTGCCCATGAGCTCGAGCGGCACCGGCAGCATCTGACCTCGTCGGGCGGGTTGAATGCGCGGCGAGCGCAAAGGTTGCGGAACCGGATCCGGGAGATTGTGGACGAAGAACTGCACGTGGTGTTTTGGAATGACCAGCGGACGGCCATGCTGGACGAACGCGTGACGTCGCTCATCGCTGGCACTAGAACGCCGTTCGACGTCGCTCAAGATCTCATCGGCCATTTTCGTTCGGCGGTCGGTCACGCGCGAACCTAGCGTGATGCGGAAAACGAAAACCGCCACGACCTGCCTGCCCACCAAACGGCGGCGGGTCTATCGACCGGCAGGCAGGCGCCAAGGTCTCTCTGAGTTCATAAGCGCCAAGATCGCCAAGAGGGATCTTGGAGGGTTTCCCCCTTTTTTCACATTGTGCGGAATGTTTTCGACATCCATCCAGATCTCCCGAGTTGCATTCGGCATGAGTTCTCAGAAAGGATTGTAGGAATGGATTTTATCCTGACGGACGAGCAGAGCCTGCTGCGGGCCACCGTACGAGCCTTCGCCGAGCGCGAGATACGTCCGCACGTCATGCAGTGGGATGAAGCCCAGGAATTTCCAACTGCGGTATTTCGGGCAATGGGAGAAGCGGGATTTCTCGGTACTGTTGTGCCGGAATCTCTGGGAGGCCCGGGTTTGGGAGCCTTGGAATTCGCCCTCGTCATGGAGGAAATTTCCCGCGTCGACCCCTCGGTGGGACTGACCATGGCCGGCCACAGTGGACTCTGTCTGCAGCACCTTCTCCTGTTTGCCAATGAGTCGCAGGCGGCGAAGTACGTGCCGTCCCTTGCCGCCGGGACCTCGGTCGGATCGTGGTGCCTGACTGAGCCGGGATCGGGGAGTGATGCCAGCGGCATGCGTACGCAGGCGATCCTCGACGGCGACTCCTATGTTCTCACCGGCTCGAAGGCGTTCATCACCAACGGCAGCCATGCCTCTACGTATGTCGTTTTGGCAAAGACGGACACGGCGGCAGGCACAAAGGGCATCAGCGCGCTGATCGTCGAACGGAGCTTCCCCGGCGTCAGTGTGGGGAAGAAAGAGAACAAGCTGGGCATGCGTGCCAGCGACACCGCGCAAATGAACTTCGACAACGTGCGTGTGCCACGCGTGAATCTGTTGGGGAAAGAAGGTGAAGGATTTCGTCAGGCCCTGACCGTCCTCGACACCGGTCGCATCGGCGTGGCCGCCCTCTCCGTCGGTCTCGCCCAAGGTGCGCTGGATGCAGCCGTCCGGTATGCGCGGGAGCGGAAACAATTTGGCAAGGCCCTGGCCGAGTTCCAGGGCATCCAATTTTCGCTGGCGGATATGGCCACCGAACTCACCGCCGCGCGCTGGCTCACGTATCGCGCCGCTGCCATGAAGCAACGCGGCGAAGACATCAACCTCTCCGCCGCCCAGGCGAAGTACTTCGCCTCCGAGGCGGCCCAGCGCATCGCCACCGCGGCCGTCCAGATCCACGGCGGCTACGGCTTCATCAAAGAGTACCCCGTCGAAAAATTCTACCGCGATGTCAAGCTGCTGACCATTGGTGAAGGGACGTCGGAAGTGCAGAAGATGGTCATCGCCAAGAACCTCCTTCGCTGACTGGCCCGGACACCTCCATGAATCGTGAAACGCGCGCGGCTGTCGTCGGGCTTCTCTTCGTCCTTTCGGGTGCGCTCGGGCTTATCTACCAGGTCGCCTGGTTCAAGTACCTGGCGCTCTTTCTGGGCAACACCACCTACGCGCAAACGATCGTCCTTGCCACGTTCATGGGCGGGCTGGCGATCGGTGCGGCTCTCTGGGGCCGGCGCGCGGACCGGGTACGGCGTCCGCTGGCATTGTACGGATGGCTCGAAGTGGGGATCGCGGCGTATTGTCTGCTCTACCCGGCACTCCTCTCCATCCTTCGCGAATTCTTCGTCAGCACGGTCCGCAGTGCCGGATGGCCCTCCGACAGCACCACGGTCCTCCTGTTCAAGCTTCTCATCAGTCTGCTGAGCCTGCTCCCCCCGACGATCCTCATGGGAGGCACGCTGCCCGTGTTGGTCCGGTTTCTAACGAGGACCCTGCGCGATGCCGGAACGAACGTTGCCACGCTGTACTTCCTGAACAGCTTCGGGGCGGTCGTCGGAGCACTCCTCGCCGGATTCTTCATGATCCGGCTCATTGGGCTGCAGGCGACCGTACTTTCCGCGGCCGCGATCAATCTCGTTATTGGCCTTGTCGCGCTGGTCCTCGGACGGAGGCCTGTGCAGGATGCTCCGGAGATCGAGGCCGCCCGTGATGCGGATGACGGGGGCACGATCTACGGCCATCGTCAAACAGTGCTCGCTATCCTGATCGCCGGGATTTCCGGCTTCTGCGCCATGGTCTACGAGGTGTCGTGGGTGCGGATGCTCATCCCCGTCCTCGGCTCCTCGACGTATTCCTTCTCGCTCATGCTGGTCGCGTTCATCTCGGGCATCGCGATCGGGAGCGCGCTCGTAACCCGGTTCATTGGTCGCGTGCGGGATCTCATGCCGTGGCTCGCAGGAACTCAAGCCGGTGTGGCGGTGGCGATGTTGCTCATCCTGCCCCTCTATAGTCTGATCCCGTATCTCTTCTGGTGGACGGCTCACCTGCTGGCCCGGTCCGAAAGTTCCTATCCGCTCTTCCTGGCCCTGCAGTTCTTGTTTGGATTCATCCTGATGCTGGTCCCGACCGTGTTCATGGGCATGGGACTCCCGGTGGCCACACGGATCGCTGCGCAGAGCGTGGAACGTATCGGTCGGACGGTGGGAACGGTGTTCTCTGTGAATACAATCGGCACAGTGGCCGGGGCCCTTACCGCCGGTCTCATCCTGTTCCCCCTCGTGGGCCTCCGGCGGACGCTGGAGCTCGGCATCCTCCTCAATGCCGCGGGCGCCCTCGCCGTCCTGCTCTTGGATGGCAAAGGACACACGGTGCGGCGGCGCGTTGTTGCCGTCGGGGGAGGGCTCGCATTCGTCCTGCTTCTGGTCCTCCTTCCTCCCTGGAGCCAGGCCACCCTGCTGACCGGTGTGTTCCGGTTCATCAATAAGAACATCGAACCGCCGGACAGCTATTCGTCGTTCGTGCGGCAGTACGAATCAATGACGATCCTCTCGTATGACGAAGGAACGACCGCGACCGTGGGAGTGATCGAGGCTCCGACGCCCGAAGGACCGCAGCAAGTGTTGATCATCAACGGCAAGGCAGACGCTTCATCGCGGACCGACCTTCCGACACAGGTCTTGCTGGGCGAACTGCCGATGCTGCTGCACCCGTCACCGTCGAAGGCGCTCGTCATCGGCTACGGCAGCGGCGTGACGGCGGGCAGCATCCTGCGTCATTCTGTGGAACGCGTCGACTGCGTCGAGATCTCGCCCGAGGGCGTGAGGGCGGCCGACTATTTTGCCGAAGCGAGCGGCCTGCCGCTGGCAGACGCCCGGTTCCATCTCCAAGTCGAGGATGCCCTGGCATTCCTTCAATTGACGGACCGCACTTACGACGTGATCGTCAGCGAACCCTCGAACCCATGGATCGCCGGGATCGGAAGCCTCTACACGAGCGAGTTCTTCGACCTCTGTCGTCGGCGGTTGGACGATGGCGGACTCATGGTGCAGTGGTTCCACCTGTATGAAATGGACGATGAGATGTTCCGACTCGTCCTCCGTACGTTCCAGGCATCATTTCCATCGGTCACCTTGTGGTTGCCCATGACCACTGACGTGATCCTCATCGGTGCGGAGCATCCCGTTGTGCCGAATGATGAAAGGATTGTCCGGTTGATGAGCCAGCCACAGGTTCGGGATGACCTGCGGCGCATTGCTGTGGAAAGTCCTGGCACGTTGCTGACCCTGCAGGTGCTCAGCGAGCAGAATGTCCGAACATATGCCGGAGACGGTCCGTTCAATACGGAGGACCTTCCGCGCCTCGAGTACGGAGCGCCGAGGGCATTCTTCGTCAACCGGGGGGTCAAGGGATTGGATGTAATCGACGAACGGATCCACCACTCCGAATCGGTTACACCTCTGCAGGCGCGGTGGGCGGAGCGTCCCTTCAGCAATGAGGAACTGTTGAATGCGGCTCGGTGGCACGGGCGGCCGGCGCGTGGAAGTCCTCTCTTGGCGTATCAGCTCTATGTCGAGCTCTCCCGCCGCCATCCGAACGACCCCGCCATTGTGAAGATGCTCGCCGATATTGCCGCCCAGGTCGGCCGGATGGATGAGAGCCTCTTGTTGCTCAGAAAGAGGGCTGAACTCCTTCCACGCGACCCGATCGCCCTCGAAAACTACGCCTGGAAGAGCTTCGAAGCGGGAAATCGTACGGCCAATGCCATCGTGCCGCAGCGGACGGAAGAGTCCGAGCAATTACTGCGCCGCGCGATCGCTCTCGTGCAGGATACGGTGGACCTTTATCGAGTGCGCCTGGCTGACATCATGTTTGCCGGCAAACGTTACCGCCAGGCGATGGACCAGTACGCACGGGCGATCCAGATCCGTGAAAAGCACAGGCCCGATCCGTACATTGCCCACGATGCGTTGCTGACTCGCCTTGCCCTCTGCTTCTACTATGTCGACGAGAAGCCGCGCGCGGCCGGGTATGCGCTCCGGGCAACGCAACTCAACCCTGACAACGCGCAAGCGCGAGACCTCGTGTACCGCATCTGGACAGAAGGATCGACTCCTGAACCTCAACGCTGACCGCATGGCCTCTCTCGGACATCTCGTCGACAAAAACCTCCCGTTCACGAAGAACGCGGAGAGCATGCTCGCGCTCCTCCAGCGATTCCGCGCCGAGTCTGAACGGGTGAAACTCGGAGGCGGCCTCGAGGCGCACGCGAAGCAACGGGCGAAGGGAAAGCTCTCGGCCCGCGAGCGCATCGATCGCTTGCTGGACCCTGGAACGCGCCTCCTGGAGGTGGGACTCTTTGCGGCGTACGGGATGTATGAGGAGTTCGGCGGAGCCCCTTCTTCGGGCACGGTGTTTGGCGTGGGAACGGTCCACGGCCGCGAGGTGGTCATTGTGGCGAATGATGCCACCGTGAAGGCGGGGGCCTGGTTTCCCATGACCGCGAAGAAGAATCTCCGCGCGCAAGAGATCGCCATGGAGAACCGGCTGCCCATTGTCTACCTCGTCGACTCCGCCGGTGTTTTCCTGCCGCTCCAGTCGGAGATCTTCCCGGACAAGGAACACTTCGGCCGTATCTTCCGGAACAATGCCGTTCTTTCGTCGATGGGCATCCCGCAGATCGCGGCGATCATGGGACCGTGCGTTGCGGGGGGCGCCTATCTTCCCGTCATGAGCGACGAAGCGATGATCGTGGAGGGGACCGGCAGCGTCTTCCTCGCCGGATCGCATCTGGTCCGGGCCGCCATCGGAGAAGAGATCGACAACGAATCGCTCGGGGGCGCCGAAGTGCACAGCGAGATCAGCGGCGTCACCGATCATCGAATGAAGAACGACGACGAGGCGCTGGCCAAGATCCGTAGTATCATCAGCAAGCTGGGTCCGAAGGGCAGCAGTCCGTTTGACCGTATTGCGCCGCTGCCACCGGCATATGAACCCAAGGAGCTTTACGGCCTCATTCCTGCAGACTCGACGAAACCGTACGATATGGTCGATGTGCTGGCACGCATCATCGACACGGATTCCTGGGACGAGTACAAGGCCGATTACGGCAAGACCATCATCACAGGGTATGCGCGGGTGGACGGCTGGGCCGTCGGCATCGTGGCCAATCAACGTGCCGTCGTAAGGAACGGCAACGGTGAAATGCAGGTGGGAGGAGTCATCTACAGCGACAGTGCCGACAAGGGCGCCCGCTTTGTGATGAACTGCAACCAGAAGCGTATTCCGCTCGTATTCCTGCAGGACGTCACCGGCTTCATGGTCGGAAGCCGGGCGGAGCACGGCGGCATCATCAAAGACGGGGCAAAGATGGTCAACGCCGTGGCCAACAGTGTCGTGCCAAAGTTCACGTTTATCGCGGGGAATTCTTACGGCGCCGGCAATTACGCGATGTGTGGCAAGGCCTACGACCCTCGACTCATCTACGCCTGGCCCACCGCTTCGATCTGTGTCATGGGCGGCAAGCAAGCGAGCGATACGCTGGTTAGCATCAAGCTCCAAGCCATGCAGAAGGGCGGGCAGCCCGTCTCACCCGAGGCGCAGGCGGCGCTGCTCAAAGAGATCCGCGACCGCTACGAGGCGGAGCTCGACCCACTGTTCGCCGCCGCGCGGCTATGGGTGGACGGCATCATCGACCCGGTGGAGACGCGCGAGATCGTTTCGCGCGGCATTCGTATGGCATCGAACAATCCCGATATTCCCCGGTTCAACCCGGGCGTCATTCAAACCTGATCAACCGCTCCTGTCCCCTCATGATGCGCGCAGCTCTGACCGTGTGGATGGTGGTGTCGCTCTCAACGGCGGCGCTCGCGCAATGCGAAGGGGATCTCTCCTGGAATTTCGACGACGGCGAGAAAGAGGGATTCTCGATCGGCACGATGTTCTCCAATGCGGTCACGCCGCAGGTCATCATCGACACCAAGGAAGTGCGCGGGTACGTGCGCGATCCCCGGTTCCGGGAACTGACGCGTCGCTGCGGCGACCTGCGGGCCGTCGATGCCATTTACCAAAAATCCCTTCGTATAGCCGAATACAACGTGGGGCGCGGGCTCCTGATCTCTATGATGGCGGTCCTGGAACACCAGCAGATCCATGTGCGCATGCCGATCGTCAAGAGCGTGGAGCTTCCGCTTTCGTTCGAGGAGGATACGCTGTTCGCGCAGCGGGTCCGCAACCTGCCCAACGCGTTGTATCCGGATTCTCCCACGACGGAAGAGGGCGACAAGGACAAGTTGCAGCACTTCTTCGCCTCGGCGTATCTGGCCTACGCGTCGGAGTCGACGGATATCGCCCGCGGGGCTGGCAATGTGGTGGAATGGGGGGAAGCCAAATTCGTGGTCGGAGGCGCCGACGACCCGCGGGACCGAAGGGCCAACAAACAGGGTGAGGCGTTCGGGCGCGACCTGTTGGTCGTGAAGAACCTTCTGCCCTCGGACTACCTGAACCTACCTGTGCGCGACGAACAATGAAGACGATTCTCGTCATCGACGACGAACAGAGCATCCGGGATTCTCTGAAAATGATCCTGGAATATGAACGGTACGAGGTTCTCTTTGCATCGGACGGCGAATCAGGCCTTCGAGCCCTGGAGCAACACACGCCCGCCCTCGTTCTGCTGGATGTCAAGATGCCGGGCATCGATGGACTCGAAGTCCTGCAGAGGATCCGTCAACGATCAGCCGACCTCCCGGTGGTGATGATCTCCGGCCACGGGACGATCGAGACGGCGGTCGAAGCAACGAAGCGCGGCGCCTTCGACTTTCTTCCCAAGCCGCTCGACCGGGACAAGATCCTGGTGACCGTACGGAATGCCCTTCAGGCGGCGCGGCTCAGCGGGGACCTCAAACGGTTGCAGGAGCATGTCGAGGGGGGCAGGAAGATCCTCGGAAACAGCGCCGCGATCGCGGAGATCATGAGTGTGGTGAGCCGCGTTGCTCCCACCGATGCCCGCGTGCTCATTACCGGTGAGAATGGAACGGGCAAGGAGCTCGTGGCGCGGGCGGTGCATACCGCCAGCAAGCGGGCCGACAAACCCTTTGTAGAGGTCAACTGTGCCGCGATCCCGGCAGAACTCATCGAGTCCGAGCTCTTCGGCCATGAAAAGGGGTCATTCACCGGTGCCACGGCCCAGCGCATCGGCAAGTTCGAACAGGCCGACTGCGGCACCCTGTTCCTCGATGAGATCGGCGACATGAGCCTGCAGGCGCAGGCGAAAGTGCTCCGGGCGCTGGAAGAACAGACGGTCGAGCGGGTCGGAGGGAACAAGCTCATCAAAGTGGACGTGCGGGTGCTCGCCGCAACGAACAAGGATCTTGCTGCGGAGATCAAGAAGGGGATGTTCCGGAACGATCTGTACCACCGTCTCAACGTCATCCCTCTGCACGTTGCTCCGCTTCGGGAACGCCGGGATGACATCCCGCTGCTCGTTCGGGC
>CAYIHQ010000007.1:0-28824 GCA_964362905.1 uncultured Ignavibacteriaceae bacterium | reverse complement strand
ACGCGGACGTCTCCGCATACACGGCGCTGATCACGCAGGTCAGCACGATACTTTCTGATATTGCCGTATGGCTGGAGGAGGATGAAAAGGAATGAACCCATCAACGATTCTTATGCTCGCAACACAACTATTGCCGTTGATTACAGGGCTAATCTCCGAGATACAGAAGGTGCAGGGGTTGAGCGAGGCGGATAAAGAGGCGCTGAAAAAGGCCGTCGGCGATGCGAAGGCAAAGGTCGCGGCTATTACGTGGGAAATGTAATGATTGCGGATATGGGATTGCGGATGGTAGATTTTTAAATCCGAAATCCGAAATTAAGCGGGGGGCAAACCATGAACAAATTATTAGAGTTTTTACAGGAAGATAACGGCGGATATAGCTCTATGCGGCTATTTAGCTTGGTGAGCATCGTTTGCATGGCGGTGGACTGGATGCACACAATCTTTACGGGCGGGCATTATGCGCCCGATCCCAGCCTGGTCGCCCTTGTGCTAGGGCCGCTGACGGCAAAGGTCGTGCAAAAGAAATTCGAGGCAGCGCCGAAATCCGAAATCCAAAATCCAAAATCCGAAATCGAGAATGGCGGAACCGAATCAAAATAATCCATGCCCAGAGCCGGTGACGTGCTCGATTGCTGTGGAGCTTGAGAAGCTGCGCGGGGAAGTACATGCGCTCGGTGAAGTCGTGAAGGCGTCGATGGCGGGCACGGTGTCGGCCTTCCAGCGCGGTGAAAAAATTATGGATGAACACAATGACCGGATCGGCAAGGTAGAAAGAAAGGTATGGTTTGCGTCCGGCGTGGCTGCAACATTATCTGCGTCTATCACGGCATTCCTAACTAAAACATTCGGGGGAGGGCACGGTGGATAAGAGAGACAGAATTTACAAGCAGGGACTACTTTCAGACAAAAGATATAAGCTCTCAGAGCTGGAGACCCGCGCAGACCGCTACCGGAAGGACATCAATATTTACCTCTTTTCCTCAGAAGGCATCAAAGGGATGGAGTTCGATAAGGCACGCCAGGCATGGGAAGATTTGGTGCGGGTTGTTGATCAGTACAAGGTGATTACGGAAGAAATAAGAAGGATTGAGGAGGAATTATAACATTTACGATTTGGGATTTACGATTGTAGATTTAAATCGTAATTCGTAAATCGTAATTCGTAAATCGTAAATCGAAATGAGTAAATTCCAGGACTATTATCCGGAAGCCGAACGGCTGGCCACAAAAGAAGGCAAGACACAGCGCGAAATATCCGAGCTGCTCGGCATCTCAGAAAAGACTATATCGGCGTGGTCGGCGAAAGGCGAGTGGATGCGGCAGCGCAAGGAATATCTGGTGAATACGCGCGAGGGACCCGCAGAACAACTTAAGAAGGGGTTGCTGACGCTTATCCAGGGATCAAATGCCCTGGAGTTGGTAGAAAATCCGAGGCTGGTGGATCAGATCACTAAAATAATTTCAGCAATTGAAAAGATCGAAGGCGGGCGGGACGTGCTGGGATCGGCCATCGAGACGATGGATAAGTTTTCCAGGTATCTGCTCAGGGTTGAGCAGGACAAAGAGATAATCAAGAAAATCGGGGAACACATACACAGATTTTTTGAGGAAATCCGAAGGGGTTAATTGATTTACGATTTTAGATTTACGATTTGAGATTTTAAATCGTAATTCGTAATTCGTAATTCGTAAATTTCGACCATGTTAATCAAAAAATTCTCAAAACGTGAATACGAGCTGCGGGCAAAAGAGATCGTCGCCCGCATGAAGCAGGAGGCGACTGCCTTCCCGGACGATTCTGAAAAGGCTAAGAAGGAACGCATCGCCCGCGCGAAGAAGGATCGGCTGTGGTTTATGAAGACCTATCTGCCACATTATTTCACGGGCGAATTCGGATCGTTCCACAAAGATTGGAGCGCCCTGGCGGATATTCCAGACGAGCCGGTATTCATCGCCGCGCCGCGCGGACACACGAAGAGCACGTTCTTTTCTTTGGGTGTGCCGCTGCATCATATATGTATGGAGGCAAAGCACCTCATCGTAATTATTTCCGACACAGAAGACCTGGCAGCCGACTTCTCGCAATTCATCCAGTTGGAACTGGAGGAAAATGAAAGGATCAGGCAGGACTTCGGCGACCTGACAAATCCGGGCAAATGGAGGTCGAAAGACTTTACGACAAAAAGCGGAATCCGGGTAAAGGCGCGCGGGCAAGGTCAAAGGCTGAGAGGCTTGAAGAATCAACAATACAGGGTTGATTGCATCATTATAGACGACTTGGAAAACGACAAGAACGTGCTGAATCCGCGGCTCATAAAAGAGAGCATTAAGTGGATACTAACAACGGTAATAAATACCCTGTCGCACGGCGCATCGATGACTATGATCGGGACGATCCTATCGAAGAAAAGCGTCCTTGCGCAGATGATCAACATGAAATGCGAGTCCGACCCTGAAAAGCCGCGTTTCATAACACGGCTCTACAAGGCAAAACTGGATGATAACTACAAACCGCTCTGGCCGGGCGGCTGGACGCCTGAACAGCTCAGACTAAAAGAAAAGCTGATCGGGTCGATAAATTTTAATAAGGAATATCAAAACGACCCGAAGGATGATGAGGGACTTTTCCGGGAGGACTGGATCAGATATTATCACCCGGAGGAGCTGCTCGGAAAAGTATTGCGCGTATATACGGCAATTGACCCCTCTATGGAATCCGGGTCGTCGAACGATTTTAAAGCGATTGTAACGCTTGGCATCGACACAGACGGCATCTATTATGTACTGGACGCCTTCATCCGGCACTGCTCTGTGGATACGATGGCACGGGTAAGCTACTCGCGGTACGAGGAGCTGCACCCTTTGATTATTAGCATGGAAGAGAATGCCCTGGGTGAGTTTGCCCAGTCGCCTTTTGTGCTGGTGTCGCGGGACAAGAAATATCAATTGCCCATCAAAGGCATTAAACATACGATTGCAAAAGAGGCAAGGGTGGGCAGGCTGTCGCCCTACGTGGAACGCGGGATGATCCGGTTTCAGAAGGGACACAGCGACCAGGACTTATTGGTCGAGCAGCTCATCTATTTCCCATCGACGACTGTCAACGATGATGGCCCGGACGCGCTTGAAGGCGCCGTTGATCTGGCAGAAAAGGGGTCGGGGATTATTGAATTTAGATCGACAGGGAATAAGCGGGTAACGATGGGGCGGGAGATGGGCAGATATGTGAGCAACTGAAATTTACGATTTGGGATTTACGATTGTAGATTTAAATCGTAATTCGTAAATCGTAATTCGTAAATCCAACGGGAATAAGCGGGTAACGATGGGGCGGGAAATGGGGAGATACACGGGGTAATAAATACTTAAACATTTCACGTTTCTTGTTTCGTGTTATTTATTTCAATGAATAACACATAACAAAAAATGAATAATTAAAAAGTAAATTATGGCGACAAAAAAACAAAAACCAATCACGGACGAAATCGCAACGGTCAGGAACGACATCATACAGGACTATCTCGGCAACGTCGTTTTGAACCCGGACAAGATTTTGAAGTCGGAATCCGGCGGCAAGGGGATCGAACTCTACGAAGACCTCATGCGCGATTCGGAAGTTGAATCGGCTAGCCAAACACGGACTCTGGCCGTGACCGGGAAGGAGTGGGGAATAGACGCTGCCTCGGACGATGCGGAAGATGTGAAGAAAGCCGAATACGTTGAAAAGGTATTCAAAGCCATTAATTATGATGCAGCACGGGAAGCCTTACTTTCTGGCAATATTTTGGGGTTTAAACCGGCGGAGGTGATGTGGGAATATTCTGAGGGCGATGTCTGGATCAAAGAAATAATCGGGAAGGCATCGCGGCGGTTTGTCTTCGACCTGCAAGGCAGGCTCAGACTGCTGACCATGCAGAACATGATCGAAGGCGTTGAAGTGCCGGAACGAAAATTCATAGTGTACCGAAGGACATCAAAGGATGGCAGCTATTACGGCGATGGGCTTGGTCGCAGCTTGTATTGGCCGGTGTGGTTTCGCAAGAACGGGATAAAATTCTGGGCAATCTTTTGCGACAAATTCGGGTCGCCCACGCCGGTGGGTAAATATCCGCCGGGGACGCCGAAACCAAAACAAGACGATTTATTGGCCGCGATAACCGCTATACAACAGGAATCCGGCGTAGTGATCCCAGAGAACATGATCATCGACCTCCTGGAAGCACAGCGGGCGGGGTCGATAGACGCCTATGATTCTTTTTGCGCCTATCAGGACAAAGCAATCAACAAGGTGTTGTTGGGCCACAGTGCCGCCACGGAGTCAACGCCGGGGAAGCTGGGGAATGAGCAGCAATCGGTGGATATACGGCAGGATTACATCAAGGCCGATGCGGACGCCCTGTGCGAGTGCCAGAACAACAGCCTGATCCGGTGGATTGTGGATTATAATTTCCCGGTAGGGACACCGGGCTCCGTGTCCTCACGGGCATATCCGAAGGTATGGATACGCACGGAGCTGGAGAAGGATTTAAAACCCAAGGCAGATATTGATATTGCCCTGGTTACACAACTCCGTCTGAAAGTGGGAACGAAATATTTCTACGAGACCTACGGCATCCCGCAGCCGGGAGAAGGTGAGGAATTGGTGGAAATACCCGCGACTCCTCCCCCTTTCTCCCCCTCCGAAGGGGGACAAATGTCCCCCGCTGGCGGGGGTGCAGGGGGTGGAAACGCTGGGGGTGGGCGGCAATACGCGGAAAATCAAAAAACGCACCCAACAGATAAATTGAGCGGTAGAATGCACGATGCGATATCCCTTGAGCCACTAATCGAGCCGATAAAAAAACTTATGGAAGAATCGGCTACATTGCAGGAATTCCGCGACGGAGTTTTAAGCATGTATCCGAAATTGGATAGCAAGGAAATCGCAGGGATAATCAGGAACGCCCTGCTGGTTGGGGAACTGGGAGGGAGATATGAGACATGACATGAGAGACGAAAGACGAAAGACGAAAGACGATAGACGCGTCCCTCGTCCATCTTCCATCGTCCCTCGTCTTGCAGCAACGGGAGGGATGCATGCCGCAAGTTGACGCATTTTCGCTGCCATTTTTGGAGGCGATAGATTTTCTGAAGAGGAAAATAAACTTGCCCACGGCAGTTGAGCAAACGTTAAGCAATGAAATGCATCGAAAAGCCTTTACCATTGCGGGAGAAATGAAGCTGGATCTCCTGGCCGATTTCCACACGGCGATCAATAAGATGATCGCGGAAGGACTGACGATCCACGACTTTCGGCAGGAATTCGACTCGATTGTCGAAAAATACGGCTGGGATTATAAAGGGTCCCGCGGCTGGCGGTCTCAGGTGATCTATGAAACTAACCTGCAGAGCGCCTATCAGGATGGCAGTTACCGGCAGGCGACCGACCCGGACACCTTGAAGGCCTTCCCGTTTTGGCGATACCGCACGGCTGGAGATACAAGAGTAAGGCCGGAACATGCCGCCTGGGACGGCACAATATTGCGCGCAGACGATCCGTGGTGGGACACGCATTACCCATATCGCGGCGATGCATATAATTGGTTTGGCTGCCGGTGCGACGTGGAGGTGATTACTGAGGAGGAGTATAACGAGTTGGCTGGTAAGCCCGGATACCGGACAACGCCGCCAGGCGAGGCGGGACAAGGCAAAAACGAGGCACTGGGATATGAGGCCGCATTGGCCCGGAAACTGGCCAGTATCCCCGAAGAATTGAGACAAGCATTTTTAGCAGAGATCGAAAAAAATAAATAACATATAACAAGAAACGAATAATTAAAAAGTAAAAGGCGGAATCGAAACAATGACCGGCGCAATGATCACCGTAAGAATCGAAGATGCGGAGGTAAGAAAACTTCTCTCGGATATCCTGGGCAGGATGCATAGCAAGAAACCGGCGATGGGGATAATTGGGAATATCGTCAGGAATTCGATCCGCAGGAACTTCGCGGCTGGCGGACGCCCAACGCCCTGGGATGCTTCAGAAAGGGCGAAAAAAACAGGCGACAAAACCCTTATGGAAAGCAAGCAATTATTTAACTCGTTCACAATCGATGCGAAGCAGGACAGCGTCGAGATCGGCACGAATAAAAAATATGCGGCAATCCAGCATTTTGGCGGGGACATTAACCACCCTGCGCGGGAGCGCACGATGTTTTTCAAGAAATACAAAAGCGGTGAAAAGAAAGGCCTGACCCGGTTTTCAAGGGAAGGCAAAGCAAGCTACGGCATGAAAGTCCCTGGCAGGGCTTATACAATCCACATACCAGCCAGGCCATTCATGATGGTCCAAGATGAGGACTGGCCGAAGATGACGCAAGCCCTGGGGAAATTTTTTGTCGATGGAACGGTATAATATTTACGATTTGGGATTTACGATTTGGGATTTGGAAGAAATAATCAAATCCTATGTGTTTATAAACGGCAAGGGCGTAGCCTGGAGACAAAAAGCGGGTATTGGATGGGTTTTTAATCCGAAGGGCCTGGAAGGGCTTATAGGCGATTTCGGATTTTAGATATCGGAGGGCGGATGTCAAGATGAAAAAAGAATCATGGTGGATTAGCGACCCTGTTGGCCCACCACTTATAGGCGCAATTGTTACCGTAATGATCTTAGTAGGCAGTTTGTTTTTAAAAGGGGATTGCATAAAAGCCGATCCTTATTCCTGGGCGATGGCAGAAAAGGAGAAGGATTATCCCACTGAGCTTAAGATACCATCAGGTGATGGCCAGCTTACGATCAACCTGAAAACGGGCATTGTGGAATATTACAATACGACCCTGGACGAGGCGAGCCTGGCATTTTGGAATTACACAATGGGCACATTTCCCTGGGTGAAACGACAGATAATTCGCAATTATATGATCGCACGGGACAAGGCAATAGAAAGGACAAAATAATGCCGTACACAATGGACAATATGCCGGAGTCGATGAAGGGCGCTCCTAAGCAGGCAATGGAGATATTTATTGCCGCATTTAACTCCGCGTTTGAAAAAAAGGGAAACTGGATGTCCCCCGCTGGCGGGGGTGCAGGGGGTGGAAATCATGCAGAGACATATCCTCTATGGATGGAACATAAATGGATTCCCGTTTTCGAGGCTGGGATACACACGGATTCGAACGGTAATACAAAGGAATGGACCGAAACCGATCTGGACCATATGATACAGAATTACGATCCTGATAAATACGAGGCCCCTGAGGTTATCGGACACCCTGAAGATGATTCTCCGAGATGGGGCGCGATAGAGGCGCTGAAACGTGAGGGGAAATATTTATACGCAATGGCAAAGGATCGCGTGCCTGAATTTGTGGAGATGCTTAAGAAAAAGATGTTTAAGCCAAGATCGATCTCCGTCTATCCTGACGGGACATTCCGGCATCTTGGTTGGCTTGGGGCAAGAGCTCCGTCAGTGAAAGGCTTGCCAAACGTGGCTTTTAAGGATGGGAAGGGATCAATTTATATAGAATTCGGAGAGGTCGGGACTGTAATTCCGAAATCCGAAATCCGAAACATGTCCTCGACACAGATCGGGGATCCGAAATCTTTTTTTGGAAGGGAGGCAAAAGGTATGAAATGGTTTGACTGGTTGAAAGGCAAGGCAAGTGCGGAAGGGGTGATGCTGGAAGATGCGCCGGTTAATTTCAGCGCGCCGAATCCACCCCCTGCCCCCGCCAGCGGGGGACAATATTCGTCCCCGCCAGCAGGGGACATTAAGGCGCTGGTCGATGCAGAGGTGGCAAAGGTGGTAACGGCCAAAAATGCGGAATTTGCGGAGCAAAGCTCAAGGCTGAAAGCTGAAAGCGACAGGCTCAAAGCCGAAGGCGACAAGCTGGAAAAGGCAAAGGTCGAACGGCAGAAGGCCGATATTGCAGACTTCTGCGAAGGGCTTTGCAAGGACGGCGGGAGGCTCACGCCGGCGATGATGAAATATGGTATGGGCATGGAGAACTTCCTGGAATCCATTTCGGGGATTGAAACGAACTATGAGTTTTGCGAACCCAAAGAGGGGAAGAAACTGACGCCTGCAGAACACATGAAGGGTTTCCTGGCCTGCTTCAAAAAGCAAATCGAATTCGGGGAATTTGCCGGGGCTGGTAAGGATATCCCAAAGGGCAATGATAAACGTGACGCGGCGATTAAGGATTACCAGGAAAAAAATCGCAAGGATGGCGAGGAGATCACTTATAAAGAAGCCGTACTTGCCGTTTCAAAACAAAATCCGGAATTATTCCAGGGTTAGCACCGATCCCCGATTCAGTCGGGGACTAAACACGAAACGCTAAACTCTAAACTCTTTTGGAGGGTCAAGAATTATGATGGGTCAAACGGACATAATGAGTAAATCGGCAAAGTGTACTGCGGCAGTAGCCACCGCATTCACGATTGCCAAATTTGGCGCGGATGACGATACGCTGGACGTAGCATCTGCCGCAACGGATAAGCTGCTGGGCATTTTCCAGCACACGACGACAACCGCGGGGGATATCGTGCGCATGATGATGATTGGGATAAGCAGATGCAAGCTCGGGGGCACGGTCACGCGGGGAAATCCCATAACAAGCGATAGCGCAGCGAAGGGTGTGGCGGCGACCGCAGGGCAATCCATCGTGGGATTTGCGATGGCGTCGGGTGTATCCGGCGACATTATTCCGGTGTTTGTGGTGCCGGTAGGGGCATTGTAATTATTTCGGATTTATGATTTCGGATTTGGGATTTTAAATCGCACATCGTAAATCGCAATTCGTAAATTTTATTGGAGGGTTTTGGGATGAAATATATCAGGAAGGCGCTGGGTATGCTGATAGGCGCTGTGATTGTAATGGTATTTACGGCGGGCATCGGTTATGCCCACTCGATCAACGGGGTGGACAGCGTAACCAGCGGGAAAGTAATCCAGTATGGCTCGTTATCACTAACGAGCGGGTCCGGTAGCGTATCTCATAGCCTTAATGGTACCCCAACGGTGGCGCTTTATATGGCTGATTATGCGTCTGCGGGAAACGGATCCGGCACCACATTCAAGCATAAAATAACCGGCACAAACAGCGTAACTTTTTATGCCTACAACGGCGGGGATGTCGCGGGCACATCAACAAATGATTTTAATGGCAATTATCTCTTAGGCAAATAATGATTTTAAATCGTAATTCGTAATTCGTAAATTTTTACAGGAGGAAACAAAAAATGCCAGAGCCGAATCAACTACACATCGATGCGATTTTGTCCAATCTTTCGATACAGTACAAAAATGAAGAATTGATCTGGCGGTATCTCATGCCGCAGCTCAAGGTCGGGAAGCGATCGGATAAGTATTACAAGTACAACAAGGCCGATAGTTACACAATTCCAAACGACCAAATCGGTCCCACCTCAATGCCGAACGAATCCACATGGGGTGTCTCAACTGATAATTATTCCGTGGTGGACCATGCACAGGGCGATTGGTTGGCGCAGGATACGATTGACAATTCAGACAACCCTTTGCAGCCGGAAATTGATACGAACGACGCCCTGAACAGGATGCTGGAACTGGTCCAGGAGCAGCGCGTGGCGAACAAGGTGTTTGCCGCGGCAACGTATCCTACTGGCAACAAAGTGCAGCTTACCGGCAACGACCAATGGGGTGGGTCGTCGGACGATCCTATCGATGATATCACGGAAGCCATAGAGGCTTGTTTTGTGCGGGCGAATACCCTCGTATTCGGGCAGGCAGTGTGGAAAAAGTTCCGGAAGTTGTCTGAAATACTTGACGCCGTAAAAGGGACATCGCGCTATCAGGGTAGCCCTGGCGGTCTGGCGACGGCCCCTGAAGTGGCGGGGCTTTTCGAGGTTGACCGTGTCCTGGTTGGCCGCGCCCGTTACAACACAGAGAAAGAAGGTCAGACGGCATCCTATGCCCGCTTATGGGGAAAACATTGCGCAGCTCTCTATGTTGATCCAAATCCAGGGATAAAGTCAATCACCTTCGGACTTACGATTTCGGAGATGCTGAAACAGACGCAGCGGGATTTTGACAAAAAACGCGGCATCAAGGGCGCCCATTATTTCAAGGTTGCCTGGAACTCGGACGAAAAGATTGTTGCGAGTGACGTAGGATATCTGATCGAGGACGCAGTAGCGTAAACAATTTTATATTTACGATTTGGGATTTACGATTTTAGCCCCCGAATGAATCTATCGGGGGCGTAATTCGTAAATTTCTCTAGGAGGTTTTTATGCCGAAATATTTTGTAAGAGACGGACACAAAAAGCTCGGCGGCAAGCTCTACGCGCCGGGCGAGACGGTTGAATGCACGGAAGAAGTGGCAGCACAATTAAGGCTTGAACCGGTGAAGGAAGAAAAGAAGGCCGGCAAAGGGAAAGAGGGTGCCTAAACACTAAACAAAAAATGGGAAATGCTTATGGCATACAGCACATTAACTGACATACGCGGCATGATGACGGAGGATATCCTGATCAGGATGACGAACGATGAAGAGGTTGCCGTCACCCTGATTGATCCAAACAATTCCGCTCATGCGAACATGGTCGCAAGGATTAATGCGGCCATCGCAAAGGCAGATTCTACGATAGACAGCAAGCTCAGAGATATCTTCAATCTGCCGCTTTCCCCGCTCCCGGACGTGATAAAAGACTGTGCGGTTGATATCGCTATATACAACATATACACCCGGAAAATGCCCGAAGCCCCGGCATCGCGGAAAGACCGTTTTGATGATGCAATTCGTACGCTTGAGCGAATCGCAGATGGAAAACAGAGCATAGGCGAAAATACACCACCTGATGCACAGCCCGAAACGCTTGATAGTATATCTACCAACAAAACACTGGATGATAGGGTGTTTACGAAAGAATCACTGGGAGGGTTTTAGTGGGATATACAATCGCCGAGATAGACGCTGCAATATTGGCCGCACTGGAAGCGTCAGCCCTGAATACTGTTTGTAAAAAGATAGCTGCGTACAAGGGCGAAATATCTCTTTTGCTTGAAGAGATACAAGACTTTTTAATACCTGAGCCGTCTGTGTATACCCTTTACACCGGGTCTGATTATAACAATGAACAGGGCTTGGAACGCCAGGTCTTTGCGCTGATAATGGTCGCAAAAAAACTGAGCGAGGCGTACGATCTCAAGGAAAAGACGCATGCGGCTACGTATGACAAAGATTTTGGTTTGGGCAATCTGTTGCCCTTTAAGCCCATTCGGGTAGAGTTGTTACTTTCAACGCCCGATCATGTGGCCTATAGCTTAACGATAGAGACATTTTTCCCAATAGATTAGTTGTAGGTTCATCGCAAAGGCGCCGGGCGCAAAGAAAAACAGGATTTTATGTAGGGTGGATTAAGCGAAGCGAATCCACCAGAAAGGAAAAGTATGTACAAACTGAAGCCAAACGTACCTGATTTCGAAATCGTTGACGGCCCATTTGCCGGGCGGAAATACAAGGCGGGGGAGACATACAAAGAAGTGCCGCCGGGAGAAAAAAACAAATTTCTTGCCACAGAGGATACAGAGAACACAGGGGATTAACATTAAACATTTAATGTTAAATGTTTAATGTTTGTTTTTCTCCGCGCCCTTTGCGCCTTTGCGGTGAATATTTTGGAGGATAAAACATGTCGCGAAATTACCTGGCCGATTATAATCTGATGGCCGTATCGGCCATGCTCAAAGAAACGGCCATAAACACAGAACAAACGCTCGATACCAGCATGCTCGTTGCAAAATCGGACATCATTCAGCTCGACCCGCGACGGGAAGACAACAGCAACGAACTCACTGGCAAGGAAGAGCCTGATACGATGTACGACCTGGGCAATCTCGTTGACGGCATATCGCTCAATTTCGAGAAGGCGCAGGCACAGCATTTCGGCTTTGGTTACGCATTCGCCCTTGGTTCCCGTTCCGTGGCTGCCTGGGGTACGGGATACAAACATACCATAGTGCCCACGTCCAATATGGAAAATCCCAGCTTTACCGGCGCGATGCGGCTGGGGAAAACGCTCAACAAGACCCGCTTTGCATCTCTGTTTATTGATACATTGACTGCCACATTTGCGAAGGATTCATGGGCAAAATTGGTCTTAGGCATCAAGGGCACGGGGAAGTTTACCGATAGCGTAACAAAGGAAACTGTGAATGCCGCATATAATGCGACCTCCCTCACCCTCGCGGCAAATGCCGTACAAGGCTCATCGGCAGCCGAACGGCTGGATAACGTGCATTCCATCCGCGTAAAAGTGCCAACGTCCGCGGAATGGAAGGAGGTTACCTTTAGCGTGGCATCTGCGGCAACTCCCGCGGTAATTACCATATCAGCCCCGGGCGGTGTCGCAACCTTATGCGATTACGAAATCATCTATGTGCCCACCGAGGCGGCGTGGGCAACGTTCCCGGCACGGGTAACGGAACCCCCTCTGCGCGTAACCGACCTCATAATGAAAATCGGCGGCAAGTGGGATGGCACGGATTTCCTGGGTGGACGCACGGTCGATGCGGAAATCGAGAGCATCGAACACAGTTTTTCGAATCAGATGATGATCGAGTATCGTGTCGGCGGCACCGGCGCTTACGCAAACTACGCGCTGCGCAACGGCAGGCAGCAATCCCTGAAGCTTGACCGGCAAATGCGGGATTTCATCCTCCAGCAGAAAATCAAGGACAATGAATATTTCGGCGTCTACATGAAGGCCACCGGAGCGGAATTCGAGTCGGGCAAGAATTACTACGTTGAAATGATATTCCCGCGCTGCAACGTCGTAAAGGCCACACGCAGCGTCAACGGCAAGATACTTCAGGAGGAGGGGGATATAAAAATTATGGAAGACGGCACCTACGGATCCATCAGGGTGATCGCAGGGAACAAAGTCGCAACGTATGCGGCATAACCTCCCCCTTAATCCCCCTCCAAAGGGGGGACAGTAAATTTTCCCCCTCTGGAGGGGGGCGGGGGAGGAAGAAAGGAAAACAATGCTAAAAATAAAAAACTATAAGCCGGACGAGCCGGTGCCCAGCAAGCGATTTGAATTCCAACCCGGCGTTGCGTTCTGGGTGCGCCAGCTCACGGGCGCCATTCTGCGCAATTTCCGCAAGCAGTGTGTAACCCAAGACCTCGGCTACAGCGTCGCAACACAGCGCATGGAACCGGTGGAAAAAGTCGATGACGACAAGCTCAACGACCTGATCGCCGATTATATCCTCGAAAAATGGGAAGGCGTAGGCGGGGAAGACGGGCAGCCGCTGCCGGTAACCCTGGAATCGAAGAAACTCATCCTTGATCAGCTGGCGATCAAGAACTTTGTCTGGGCAGCCGCACAGAGCCTCGATACCTCTGAGGCGGAAAAAAAAATCTCATAGCGCTCGCACAGCGATTTTGCGGCCTTTCTCCCCCTCTGGAGGGGGTCGAGGGGGGAGGAAATCCCAAATCCGAAATCGTAAATCGTAAATCGATGGTCGAGCCCTTACCCGGCAACCGAGATGTGTGGGAAATCCTGTGCATTGCCTCCAATCAATGGCGGGCTGGATTTGGCGGTGCGTATGGGTTGGATTATACAGCTATCATTGCAATCGCCCAGGCGCTGGGGATAGAAACAGATTGTAATTTCTTTGAAAAAATCCACCTCCTGGAAGCGGAAATATTGAACCTCGTAGGGACACGGAGCGCCGTGTCCCAGCAGAAATGTGATAAGGCACAAAAAGAAAAATGCTCAATAGAATTTGGCGAGCATCTGGGATGGGCGTGTAAGAATTGCAATGAAAAACATTAAACATTTAATGTTAAATGTTTAATGTTTGATTTTTTTAAAGTGGTGAGCATACCGGAATGACAAATAAAAACGAAGTAAAACTAATCGTCACCGCCAACACCAAAGGCGCCGCCGTTTCCATCCAGGGCTTTGGCGCGCAGCTTAAAAGCCATTGGCTGGAGCTGTCGGCCATGGCAGCCGGCGCATTTTTCACCATCAGAAAAATCTATACGGAATTTGCCGCCGCTGCCGAGCGCGAAGAAAAACGCATGGCGTTCACCAACCTGGCAGCCACCTTCCACTCAAACGCCGATTCCATCATCGCCGACCTGAAACGCATGTCCGGGCAATCTATCACTACAAGCCGCGCCATTGAACTGGCGGGTAAGTCCATGCTGTCGGGACTCGATCCGCGTGCCATGCCCGGCCTCATGGAATTTGCCAAGACGATGTCTAACATCACCGGTGAAAAGCCCGCGGACACATTTGCGGACATGACCCGTGCGATCATCACCGGGCAGGATCGCATGCTGCGCATGCACGGCATAACCGTAGATTTTGACAAGGCACAGAAAGACCTTGCCGCGTCCCTGGGCGGCACGAAGGAGCAGCTCAACGAACAGCAGATACAATATGCCAACCTAACGGCCCTCCTGGAAACGGCCAGCACCATGACCCAGCGGCTGGGCGGGGATATCGTCTCCATGGCAGATAAATTGGATAAAACATCAACGGATATGGAGGAGAGTCTTACAAAAATAAAAGACGCTTTATATAAGACATTTGGCCCTCCAGCAGCCGGAACATTAAAGATATTCTCGGACTGGTTACAAAAGGTGGCAAAAGATATTGATGCAATAGAGGATAGTTATGCAGGCAGGATTTACCAAAGGATTAAAAAATATTTTAGCCCGGCAGTAACCGAAGACCCATTTGGCGTAAAAGGCGAAGGCATCACCTCCGTCAAAGACCTGGGCTTTACCTTCGATGAGCAGCTTGGCCCTGGACTCCAAAGCCTGAAGACCTACACGGAGGAAATGAAGTCCTCCCTCGGCGAGATTGCGAAAAGCGAAAAGGACGTGACGAAGGAGGCAACGAATCAGATCAAAGACCGCGAGGCGGCATACAAGAATATGTACGATGCCCTGAAATTCGACACGGAAAAATATTATACGTACCAAAAAGGCCTCCTGGAAAAGCAGCTTGCCGAAGAGATCGCCATTACCGGCGACCTGGAGCTTGCCTGGGAGGCATATTATGCGAGATTGCAGGAACTGGAAGAAGCGCGGATTCTACGGACGGATGACTTTGCGGGCGGGATTAAAACCTTTTATGCCGAACTCTCCCGCGAAGGTTTTACCTGGGCGCAGGGGGCAAAGGACATGATGCAGGATTTTGCATCGAGCGGCGCCAGCGCAATTTCGGGATTCCTGAAAAACGTGGAAACCGACACGAAAAATATCGGGCAGCATATCAAGAGCTTTGCAAGGGATTTTGCCGGGTCGATGCTCGATGCGATCAATGACATGATCGCAAAATGGCTCATGATGAAGATCATTACTGGGATCGGCGGCGCATTTTTTGGCGCAGGCGCGGGCAGTGTAGGGCCAAATCAGGGCGCTTCGGTTGGATGGTCTGATGTTGGGACCGCCCATACCGGTGGATATATCCACCGCTTCCGCGCGGGCGGGCTTAACTCAGACGAAGTCCCTGCGATATTGCAGAGAGGCGAGTATGTAATCAATCGCAGCGCTGTAGCTTCAGTGGGTCGTCAAAATCTGGATCGCATCAATAGCGGGAAGTCCGCTGGAGGCGGGCACAGCTATAACATCACGATCCAAAATAGCTTCCTCGACCCGACCGGCATCGAGAAATACAAAGAGGCTCAGGAACGGCAGATTCACAGCACAATTAAAAAATTACGCCACGAAAACAAAATCTAGGAATCCATTTAAAAATTTACGAATTACGATGTACGAATTACGATTTAAAATCGTAAATCCACAATCGTAAATCCGAAATCGAAATGGCAAACTATATCTACTCAATAAAACCCGAATATCCGGTTACAGAAAGGATCTCGTTTAACACCGAGAGCATCGAGCAGGATTCCTTGTTCCATGCGCCCGTCGGCACTCCGGCGCAATTCAACACCTACACCTACAGCGGCACGCTGATGCCCGCGCCGCAGTTTCCCATCGAGGAAACCACGAAACGGGAAACGCTGGTATCACAGCTAAATCCTTTTGAGCAGCGCAGGTCGCGGCATGAAGCCCCGGCACTATCGTACATGCTCTCCTGGCAGCACATGACCCACGAGGAAAGGAACACCCTCGTGGATTTCTTCCTGAGCAGAAAAGGGAAGTTCGATAATTTTTATATTCAATATCCAAAACTATTTGCAGGGGTAAATACCCTCGTAAGATTCAACGCCGACACCCTGGAGATCAGCCTGGATAGTTACAAACTATACTCGGCAAATATCGAGATCAGGCGCGCCGTGAATGGCCGGTATATCCAGCAGCAGATCAACCCGCGCAGGGAATTTATATTTCCTTACAAGGAAAGCGATCTGGCCGCCCTGAAGACCTGGCTCAACGACACGGCAATCGGGCGATATACGGCGTTTACCCTGGACATGTCGCAGATCGAAAGTTACCTGGCAGGCACATACACGTGCCGGTTGAAAAATGATGAATTCACCGAGCGGTATGCGGGGATTAGCGAAAAAACAATTGAGGTAGAATTAATTGAGGTAACAGCTTAAACACCAATAAAAAACATATAACAAGAAATGAATAATTAAAAAGGACGATGATCTTCCTTAAACATTTTCCATTTTTTGTTTAATGTTATGTGTTTAAGCTGTTACCTATATGGGTTTTATTGAGGGTAATTATGCTGTCCGCCGCTTGTATCGCAGAATCTCTGAAAATCCAGCAGTCCCGTACCATCAAGCTGCTGGAAATCCACATCTACCAGAAAACCTGGAAGGCAAGCACGGCCTACGCCCTCAATGACCGCATGAAAGAAGGCGACCACACCTATCTATGCACGCAGGCAGGTACCAGCGCAGGATCGAAACCAACTTTCAGCACGACATACGGCGCCACAACGGCAGATAATACCGTTATCTGGACGAATGACTCCCTGTTTTATTGTGACGCAGAAGATACCAATATCACCTGGAATAGCAAGGTATACCGGCGGAATCAGATATCCATTCCCACGATAGGCGCTCAAAATATCGAAGGCAGTTTTGATAATCAGACACTCACGATCCCCAACGTTGACCAGCTGCTCGGTGAATATATCTGTACCAATGACGTGCGCGGCAATGAGGTGAAAATATTTGAGGTGTATCAAGCCCTGTTGGCCGATCCTGCCGACGTCAAAAAAACGTGGAGATACCAGATATCTGACGCCGCCTATGATGATGAATCGGGAAACCTGTCGATTGAATCTATGTACAGCGAGAGCCGGTCGGAATATCCGAATTCAAATCGAGATCGCAACGTGTGCAATTGGGATTATGATGCAGACGGAACGGACGAAGTCGCCTCGGACGGATGCGCTTTCTACACGCTCTATTTCAGCCAGGGCGGGGCAACCCTGGACACAACAAATTATCCCAGCGCGGATGCGACCACCTGTGATAAGGGATTGCGCACAAAAAACGGCTGTTATGCACATTTCAATCAGCAGAATAGTTTGAAGCCGGTGGCGCGTATCCGGGCGTATCCGGGCATACCGCTTACACCGATAAGGAGCATACAATAATGGTATTTCCAATCATACCCTTTCTGTTCATGTTGGGTTTCAGTCTTGCGCTGACCGGGATCATGTACCTGCTCCGGCCAAAACAGGGCAAGGGCGACGTGTTTGATTCCAAAACATATCACCTGGACGGTATGCAGAACTCCGTCGATATCGGCACACCTGTGCCGGTCGCAAATGGGACGCATAAATTTGCGCCGCACATCCTGAATTACTATATCGCCGCAAAAGGCGATTACACAAAGGTATGGGCGCTGTGCTCGTTTGGCGAGGGCACGATCAATGGTCTGCGTGATATCAGAATTAATAATCAGTCTATATTTTCCCTCTTCGCCTCCCGCAAAGGCTATAGTTTCTGGCTCACTCTCGGCGAGAGCCGCCAGAAGGTGTATGGATTTTACAAGGATGATGACACGACGATCAAAACAGTGCATGCAGACATGGTGATAGATGACGTCACCGCCGGATTTAACAAGACAATCAAGTACACATTGGACACGGATTCGAAGGATTTTGAGGCCGCATCTGCCTCGGAACCTGGCTACATTGAGATATTGAAAGGCGCAGGTCCCGGAGTAGTAACGGAAGCGGAAGATATCGACAATATCGAGATAGTCCAGTATACCGGCAAGGCGACCGTTGGCGGCGTTAAGCAGCTCACCGGCTGCCGCGTGACGAAAGATCATTACGTTGCGGCAAGGCTTCGCCAGACGTACCGAAAGGTATACAATGATGCGGGCGCGCTTCTGGAAGTGATCCCCGGCATGAATAAAACTGTGGTAAAACATCAGGAAGTTGACCTGCTCGTAACGCAGAGCAGCTCCGTAACAAAAACCACGGAAAACAAGGTAGAGGCGCTTGGCGTGGTTGTGAGTTTCAAAAACGGACTCTATAAAGTTAACAAAGACAAAGGTAGTTACGAAAAAACGACCTGCAAAATAAAAATCAAGTGGTGGAAAGACGGCGAGTCGTGGAGCGGCAGTGAGGTAATGTCTGAGTATACGCGCACGCAAACGGCTGACGCGGGCGATTATATCCGCCTGGAAAAAAAGAAGAATTATGCCTGGCTGGTGGATGCGAATGGCGCTTACAAAGAAGGCGTATCAGACCTGGAGACCACGGGCAATCTCCCCGATCAAACCGACTTCGATAAAATCGAGGAGGGAGATACACTCGAATTTACGCTTGGCGGAACTACATACTACTGTGAGGTAGTCTCTGCGCCAAGCCTGGAACCCACAGGACGCAAGGTTGACGATGTTAGTAGCAGTTCCACCGGCATGGATATCTGCCGGTATAAGGTGAAATTCAAACAATTAGACCCCGCCCCAACAGAGGGCGAATATAACGGCCCCAAGACGGCGAAGGTGTCATTCACAGCGAAACACAAAGAAAAGGAAAAGAGCAATGTGCTGAAACACACCTTTGCGCCCGATAAGGCCAAGCTGGCGGAATATCGGTGGACGTTCCTCCTGCCCGACATTAAGAAATTTGGCAAGCTGGATTATGCGAAATATAAAGTAATGGTAGAAAAGGAAGATGCCGACGTCGATGATGCGGAGAAGGGGCAGAACCTCCTGACCTTTATTGAGTTGCAAGAGATCAACATAGATCATTTGTCCTACCCTCATGAAGCGCTCCTCGGCCTGGAGATCAACACGAATGAGAAGATATCCGGGACCATCAGCAACATCACGGCGGTTGTCGAAGGCAGGCTTTTAAAGGATGTGCAAAACACGGGAAATCCTGATCGTTTAAGCACGAACCCCTACGATTTTTTTGCCGACAGTATCACCAATAAACGCTACGGCAGGGGGAAGGACATTAATCTTTCAGCTTCGGAGCTTACCGATTTTTATGCCGCGCTGGCGCCCGAGGCTGCGCACGCCGATCATGCGATCACTGAAAACTCAAGGGCGCGGAAGCGGTTTGAGCTTAACACCATAATCGACTTCAAAAAACCGACCATCGACCTATTGCGCGCCCTGGCGATAACTTATCGGGGCAATATTTACTGGGACGGCGTAAAGCCGTTGTGCTTTACCGACCGCACCACGGCGCCCACGGCCATGTTTGGCCCGTGCAATATCGTGCCAGGCAGTTTCAAACTGCAATCGCTGAAACTGGCAGAACAGGTCAACCGCATATACTCGCAATTCCTGAGCAAGGCAAAAAACTGGACGCATGACAGTGTCAGCCACGATTTCCGTGACGAGGGCTTCACCATGAGCAAGCTCAAACAAAAGGAGATATCGCTGTATGGCATCACCGATGGGTGGCGAGCATCAAAGATTGATAAATACCTGTTAAGGCTTGCAAAATATGTCGAACATGGCATACAATTCACGACCACCAACGATGCCGTTACCACAGATATCGGCAAGACATTTTATTATTTCAACAAGAATAGTTCCACAGGCCGTATTCTGGCAATTGGCTCTAATTACATCACCCTCGACAGAGCCTTCACGATTGAAAGCGGCAAGACCTACAAAACCCTTATCCGCAAGGATGACGGGACGCCGCATGCCGAGCTTACGGTCGACAATACCGCGACCGGGATCGGCAGCAAAACCGTAATCTACTTTACCGGCGCCATTTCAGGTACCACCCTGGCGTCCTGCCCGATTTATGGGATGGGACTTGATGGGAAATATCACAACATCTATCGCTGCGCAGTAAAAAACGCAAAAGGCAATGAACATGAGATAGTCGGGTCTTTGTACAATGCAGAGGTATATCGCCTCCACAAAAACGACACCTCCGATCCGGCTGCCAGCACGGATACGGTAGAATATACAAATACGCCGGTAGTGCTGGAAAGCGAATATGCCTTCCCCCCAAACGTATTATCGCTGGCCGTAAAGGAAAACAATAATACTATTGGCTCAGTGGACGTCCACGTCACACGTCCGCCGGGGATGGTGTGGTCGTACTGCGAGATCACCATCAGGGATGAGGATACAGAAATCGACCGGCCAGCGGGCGTATCATATGGCGAACCGGTACATATCACGGGTTTAAAACTTAACAGAGAATATACCGTCCGGGCGACCTCGTACTCAAAAAATGGCCGCTCGAACCCGAACCCATTCGAGGCATCCATTACCCTCGAAGGCACAGAGCCGCCGGTCGTTTCCGGCTTGAAAATTATCAACAACAAAGGGACCGCCTCAGAAGTCTTCGGGCGAGATTTCGAGGTCAGGTGTGACGATATGACGACCGATACAAGTCACACCTTTGTCAAACAAACAAACGAAAATGAGGGATTGCGGTATCTCTGGCAGGTGTACTATTCCGGCACCACGGCAAACGGCATCCCCGACAGCGTGAAACTGGGCGGCATTAAAGTCAACACAAAAGAGGCATACCGGCTCGTTAGTCGTGAGAATATCTTCAAGTTTTCTTTGGAAAACAACATCGAACGCATCAAGGCCATGTATGCGAGCCACCCAACCGATGCGAATTATGCCACTTATTACGGCAACCCGCGCCGCGAAGTCACCGTCAAGGTCTCTCTGATCAACGCCTGGGGCAAGCAATCGCCTTCCCCCGCGGAACTCGTAATGGTCAATCCCCCGCCGGACATGAAAGACGCCAGCGGCGTGGTTATTACGCCGACATTGCGCAAGATCAAAGGCGGCCTGCGTATAGAATTTACACACCCAGATAAGGAATATGATATTGTCGACTATATTGTGCGCCTGGCAAAGAACGCAGCCTTCACGAGCGGGCTTAAACGGGTCAAAATAACATCCTCTATCACAACCGATAGCTCTGATGATGATATCGCCGATGCAAATTATAAGACAGAGATCGACGGCCTGGACTCACAACAGACCTATTATGTGGAGGTAATACCGCGCGATCCATTTGGCAAAGGCACTGCATCGAACACGGTAAGCAGCAAGCCAGGTATAACCAATGACGACGATGAGTTGGATCTGGCCAGGCCCTCCCGCTACGACTATACAAAGCTAACCGTTACCGCCGATACAGAGATCAATGATGACGGCAAGACCGTTACTAACCTCATCGTAAAAGGGGAAAAGGCCTCTGAGACGGACGTGGATGGTTACGTCCTCGAAGTGCGTATGGTCAAGGACACCGGCGCAGCCACACCGCCCACCGGCGCAGAAATAGACGCAGGCATCACCGGTGGCGGCAAGAAATGCGAGGGTAACACCTACCAGATAGGCATAGACGGCGAGGCAGGTACCGGTACCACCGATACGAACAATTGGAAAAAGAAGATCCCTGACATAAAAAACAACTGGTCGGCATTCTTCCGCGCCCGGAAGCAGAATACTTCAGGGCAGAAAGGCGCATGGTCAAGCGACTCACCAGGCGCATGGGTATCGTTTGTAACCACAAAGGCAAACAACGCCGCCGACACCACATCCCCCGCAGCGCCCACGGTAGCCATAATCCAGGAGGGGCAGGCTATTGGCATAACCGCCTCCATAACAACGCCGCCCGCCGACCTGCAAGGATTCCAATTTGCCGTAAAATCCACCGCATTTTCAAGCGATGCCGACCGGCTTAGCAATAAACACGCCGACATCGATGCCAGCGCAGGCAAGGCAAAAGATACATTTTATGGTGTTGCCGGATCGGGCTACTACATCAGCGCGAGATCATACGACTTTTCCAAAAACTTTTCCGCCTGGGTAGACTACGCCAGCAACCCGGTTGAACTTGCGGGACTGACCCTGGACAGCCTCTCAGAGCCGATTTCAATGGCGATCTATACCGGCGCATTCACGGCAGCCGATGCCGACACGGTCACATGGGAAAACAACAAGAAGGTAAAAATCAAACGCACGGGCGGAACGCCAAAGGAATACACAATCACCGGGGACGCATCCACCAGAACCACAGGGAATCTTACCGGCACGCGGTACATCGTCTTCAACAAGGCAACCTCCACGTCGGTATTGTCGGTAGTCACAACACCAGGCGACGACGATATTGTCATCGCCAAGGTATCGCCAGTCACGAGCGGCAAGGCAAACATCTTGCGATTTGTGGGCAACGAGGAAGGCGAATATTCCATCTCCCGCTTCTCCGGCGGCTTCAACCAGCTCTCAGCCATCGTGGCGGAATTTGGCAGGGTGCTTATGGTGGACGGCGGCTACACAAAGATATTGATCGATTCCACCCAAAGCCCGCCCGTAATAAGGATCGCCAAAGACGGCTACAACGCCACAGAAACTGATCCGGATAAATTACGCTGGAGTTCTGAATGGAATTATTTTAAAGAAGATGAAGCCAATAGCGGAAGTATCGCTTTGACTACTAGCAACCTTCCCGCAATCACCGTAGATGCGGGGAAATTCGTAGGGACTTATATAGATTTGGACACATTAACAAATCCAAAAAATGCAGCATTGGAATTTTATGCAAAAATTGGCGACTGGATACACAAGCTCCCTTCGCTCGTTGTTGTGACCAACGAGCCGCATGTTAATGGTGCTAATTATTCCTGGTTTGGTACGGATAGTCCACAAGTTTTCACTATGCACAATCCGATTTACGAGTGGTGGAAAGTGGATTATGCTGGAGTTTCGTCAGGCAGAGTTGTATTATACCGCTTTATATTTAATTTACACACTGCACAATTGACATCTAGCGCGTGGAATGCAACGATTTACTGGAAAGCTTCGGCAGAAACTTTATAAAAGGAGGTGTGAAATGAGGACTTTATTGGCGATGGTGATGGTAATGTTCTTTTCTGCTTTTTGTTTTGCAGAGGATTTTAAAGTAATCAAAAAAGAAGTCTACCTCCTGACCTTAGAAAGCAAGGAAATAAAAGCTGGAAGCAGTACCGTAGAGTATTTCGATATCGATACAATCGGGAATAAATTACCCGATCAGATTTTTACTACAACAGAAACGGGAGATTGGGTTTATTCGCTACCCGGTATGGTGTATGTGTCGTCCGCAGATAATACAGTTGATAAAATCACAGAATACTGGGAAGTAAGCTTTGCAAAAGTCAGAAACGGGGGCAGGGTTGTTTTTAGCAGGATAATAATAAATAATGATTCGGTGGACAGAGAATCGTATGCCTGGAACCTAAAAGTTAAATGTAGATATGTGAAATATAAATAGTAATGTAGGTTGGGTTAAGCAAAGCGAACCCAACAAACTTGTCCCCGACCTGATCGGGGAAACTTAAAAAGGCAATGCCGGGCTGATCACCTGGCAAGCCGCCAAACCCTGTCCTCGACTTTGATCGGGGAGGGGACTAAGGGGTGGGTAAAATCCGAAATCGTAAATCTAAAATCGTAAATCGCCTATGGCAACAATAATCTCAGACGGCACAGTAACCGTAACCAACGCCAGCAAGGCGCTCGTCTTTGTCGATGCCAAAATCTTTGACAAATCGGTCCCGGCAGGCGCATGGATAAAATTTGACGGCAATCCGAACACCTATCATTTCGAGGTTGCCCCGACGAACAACACCAACGGCACCATGCTGGAGACCTACGGCGGCGTGACGGAGGCCGGTATTGGTTATCAGATATTCACCGGCTTCAGCGCCCTCGGTCTGGCCATTATCAGTTCCGCCATTCGCGAGGGCTGGGACATCGTCGCAAAGAACTTTGAGCTCCTCGAAGACATCCTGGCAGCCGCAGGCATAACCGCCGCGACAAATTATAGAAAACTCCCTCTCTTTTATGCGGGCATGCCCGAACAAGACCGTGAATTCGGCCAAATCCAACTGGCATCGCCAACCGAACTGGCCGAAATAGGCATCCTCGCCGAAGCCCCGCCGGAAGCCGATATTGGCCTGGATATCGCCATCGCAAACGTATATCAAAACATCGCAAATCTGAAGCTTACCGCCGGGAGTTATTCCAACTACGTGACAATATCCAAGAACGCATCCGCAGGCAATGTAATAAAAATGAAATTTACCTCCGTGCCGGCAGGGATATTCCCAGGGAGTAATTACACGATCTGGATTAAATATAAAGATGCTTCAACGCTGGAAATACGCTATGACTTCGTAACGTTTTCTCCGGGCATGGCAGAGGATGGCAGGCGCATCGGACGCGGCTACAAGCCGCCCGTAAAAAGCAGGGTATTTGCCGGTATGCTTCGCGCCCAGGCGCCGCCGCTAGGCGCAGATTACAAGGTAGCCATCATGCACAATGACGTGCAAAAGACGCAGGAATTAAAATTAACCGCAGGCAGCGCCTCAGAATACACCAGCTTTGCGCAATTAGACTGTCTGACAACCGAAACCCTAGACTTGATCACAACCGCCAAGGGGACCGACTTTCCCGGCGACAACATAACAGCAATTTTATATTCGTACAAAATCACTTAAATTTGAATCCCCCTTAATAAAGGGGGAAAGGAGGTTGTGTTCCCCTCTAAAAAGAGGGGAGTAGGGGTGTGTAACATAAAACACTAAACATTAAACATTTAATGTTAAATGTTTAGCGTTAATATAATAACCATAAGGAGGTATAAAATGAACACGAATGATCTCAAAAAATCCGGCATAATCACAGTAATAATCACCTTCACCGCCCTGGCCTTCTGGCTCGGCTTCTCCAAACTCTCCCTGGGCGCCTATAACGAGCAAGATTTGACCAAACAGTTTTTGAAAGAAGACAGCGAGGTTTTCAAAACAGTGGTAATCGAAGTCGGCACCGATACCGTCGGCAGAATTATTGTCGGCACGTCTTCGATGGCCCGCGTCGGCACATCCTCATATCCCACCCAGCCGCGCATAGAATACAATGGCGCCACCGGAATATGGAGCTTTAAAAACTCCGGCGGTACCCAAACCGCTGAATTCGGAACAATTACAGGAACGTACCTCGCCGTCAATTATGCCACAATAGCCTCTCTCAACGCATACCTGCGGTCCGCCGGCGGCGCCGGAACCAGCAATACGTTTAACACCCCAACACTCAATTCCGCCCAGCTTGCTGGATCGACCACCATCGGCACCGGCAGCACAATAACCGCCGGAAGTGACCCTTTTGATGGAACAAAAGTCAGATTTCTTGCAGACGTAACACAGAACATCGAGGCTAATATTAACACCAAGTTAACTGTAATTGGAACTCCGACAACATATATAAATATGATTCAGGCGGACGGGAAGACAGGCACAAAATCCGCCTCTTTCTCCGCAGGCTCAGGAATGGCATTAACCACAACTTACCAGCCTGATGGTGCTTTAAACTTTAGCTATGCCACCTCTGGGAGTGCGAGTGCGAAGCCAGATATAAAAGAAGGTGGTACTATAACAGTTACAGGAGCAGATTTTTTAAATTATAATAATGCTGATTTTGATATTGCAGTTAATGGATTAGGGGCAGATGTTGACCTGTCTCCTACACGAAAAGGCACGTCCACTGCGACAGCAAGCTTTACAGTTGCCGGGGGTACTGATACAGGGAATTTGCTGAAAAATTGGTATAATTCGGGGATGGTAATCGGCAGTGCCTATGGAAGTACCACGGTTGTAACGACTACCAATGCTATAATTCCCGATGATGCTACTAGACCTCAAAACAGTGAGGGAAGTGAAATTATAACGGTAGCTTATACTCCTAAACAACTCGGAAGTACGATACATATTCAGGTAATCGCAAATGTAACGCCTGCCTTATCCGGAGTCCTTACTGCTGCTATTTTCGTGGATAGCGTAGTAGATGCTTTATGTTGTGCGGGCTACAATAAAGTCAGTGATGACGCAATATCTTCTCCTACGGTATTTAGTTATTCTACAACTACAGCCAGCCTTGCAACGAGAACGTATAAACTGCGTTATGGTTGCTCTAACGCCAGCTACATTGTTTACCTTAATCAAGGGTCAGTGGCAGGAAAAACGTATGGAAATATTATGTTATCTAGCATGCATGTTTATGAAACTAAACAATAAGGAGGATTTAAAATGTTGAAAAAATTAGTGGTTTTATGCATAGTCCCTTTTCTCGTTAACGCTAAAATTTATAAGTATCCCATTGCAGAGACCCTTCCATCATGCGTAGAATCAGGAGGGTATTTCGAAAATGGCGGAATTGCTATAGGCTTTTCTTGCACCGCGGCGATTAATGAAAAATATCCAGAGCTGACAGAATCAGAATATATAGATTATATCAAAACACTTAACTTATACAAGGATAAGAGTCCCATGACAGCGGCCCAGAAAGAGAATTGGGCTAATTCATTGCTGATAGACAAAAAAAAACAGTACAGGGAAATAGTGGATGTTGTTCCTACCCCAGTGGGGGTTTTTTTGGGAAAAACAATCCACACGAAAGAAGATGTGACAAAAGCTGCAAACGCAAAACTTTCAGCGGACATAAGAGAATTAATTGGAGACAATGATACTATCTCCAGCAAGATAAAGTTAATTAATAATGTGCTTGTGCTTGTGCTTGCAATGCAAGGGACGATAACCTATGAACAAGCTAATATCGACGGCATAGGCAGTGCCGCTTCTGCATCTGCATACATTCAAGGTCTATATAATTCTTTGTGGAGTAAAAGGAATGATTATGAACAGCAAGCTAAACAATTCATCCAGGCAGCAGGAATACCGTAAATCAATTGACAGAGCTTAATTATAATACGTTGTAAAAATGGGAATGTTTTCTTGACTTTCAAACTAATTTTATAAGGAGTAATTTATGTTGGGTTTAAACGATTGAAAAGCATAGTTGAAAGGTTTGCTTCATGCCGGCATTAACTGCGGGTATCTATTGTCTTATTAAGAGAGACAGGTTTATTTATTTTCTCCTTTACCCTACCCCTGTCTCTCTTTTTTCTTAACTTGTTCCAGGCAATGAATTTTTAATCCTCTTTAAAGTAAAAGTTTATTTTCTAAATTTGTCTATATGCAAGACTTGATCTCGCTTGATTGCTTCTTTCAGATAATCTGTATGGCAAAGATAATCAATTTGGTTGAATAGTATCAATATACATATCTTTTGGATAAGACACAAATTTATTTAATATTTCTAGCTTCATTGTGGAAAAAATGTACTTTGAATATTACCTAATTTCTGAGATTGTATATCTTTATAACCTAAATCAATTCCTATTGCTTTTCTGTGTAATTTTTGTGCTGCCACTAAGGTTGTTCCACTTCCTGCAAAACAATCTAATACTATATCACCAGGTTTAGTGCTACATTTAATCATTCTTTCTGCTAATTGTTCATCAAATTGAGCATAGTGCTTTAATTTATTGTTAGACTTACTTATTCTCCATACATTTCCTGGATTAGCTCCTTTTAATTCCCCTCGTAATAACTTATCATTCCATATTCTGCCACTTTTATTACTCATACTACTTGGCTCTTCCTCAGCTTTTTCACTATGAAATGCTCCTTTAGCTCTTTCGACTGTACTTTGAGCAAAAGGGATTAAAACAGAGTCTAAATCAAAATAATACTTTCCTTTTTTTGAAAACATAAATATAGATTCATATTTTTCAGAAAATCTATCTTTTACACTTTCTGGTAGGACTGTTGTTTTATACCATATTATTTTATTACGTAGTATAAAGTTTAATTCATCACATAAAGCAATAGCTACTCTTTCTGGAATTAACATCTTACATTTATTTGGTAATGTTTGTTTTCCTGATTTTTGTCCTTTATATATTTCTTGGTATTTAAAATCATTGAGGTTATTGCCTTTTTTACCACCAGCTCCGTTATTCCTCCCAGAATAAGTATCTCCCATATTTAAAAAAAACAGTCCATCATCCCTTAACACACGATATGCTTCTTTACACCATAATAATGTATGAGCAATATACGAAGTTTGATCTATTACTTTTTTAGTTACAGGTTTAAAATATTTTAACAAATCATCAGGTATTTGTTTTTTATTTAATATCAATCTCAATTAATTTATTCCTTTCTTTGTGTCCACAAAAAATTTTACCCCTTCCCTTATATTGCTTCTTGCATATCAAACAAATATTAGTATAATATTTAGGCAATAATACCTCGTTTAATTAATTCACTAATTATATAAATAGTTTCTTCCGGAAAGAGATTATAACAAAGCTCATATTCTATTGTTTCTATTTCAATTTCTGAACCAAAATTAGTTTCCCTACCATATTGTCCTATCCAAGCATTACATTTTGTACAAAAGTTAGATTCGTTAAGTATATGATCACATTCTTTGTTTCCTCCTATAACACAGTTGGGAATATCATAAACTCTTTTCTGGTAATAGGGAGGACTGCAAATTATAGCTTGTACT
>CAYIHQ010000006.1:0-38274 GCA_964362905.1 uncultured Ignavibacteriaceae bacterium | reverse complement strand
GTCGCGCCCCCCACTGTCACGCCCCCCACTGTCACGCCCCCCACTGTCACGCCGGACGCACGGTCGTTGGACCCTGCGGTATTGAGCCTGATATCTCGGATGTGCCGCGCGCTCCCGCTGCACGTGTCGGGCTGCTATGGCGGAAAGTGCCGCGAGCGCACATGCATCGCTTGCTGGGCCGCAGAGGTAGTGTGCAAAAATATCCGTGACAACAATCAGCTCGTTGGCGAAGCCCTCAGGTGGCTGGAAGGCGTCAAGCCATGACGCCCAATCAGCGACAACTCCTTGGCGAGGCCTGCGAATCGGGCGACGATGTGCGTATCGTCACCGTAGTCTTGCAAATAGCCGCAACCTTGGCGAGGGAAAAGCGTGTAGCGGAAGCAGTAAAGATCCGTGAGTCGGTGCGTAAGACACTCCGCGACAACAGCCGGCTCATTGACGAATCCCTCAAGTTGCTGGACGGCGTCAAGCCATGACCGCCTACACTTACAACAAGCGCGACGGATTAATGATTCGGAAAAGATTCACCTGCGCCCGATGTGGTTCTCGGGCAGTCCGGCAGACGCACGTCGAACGTATAGGCTGGCTGTGCAACCCGTGTTACGATCAACTGCAAGAAGTCCGGCGTAAGGTGCGGGAGTTTGAATCGGAAGAGTTTCGGAAGTTTAAACTTGGACCGAAAGGGAAGCCATGACCACCCAACAACAGCCCGTCTGCGCGACCTGTGGCGCGGATCTCGACGACGATAACCATATCGTGATCCAAACCTGCCCGAAGTGCGGCGGTGAGATGTGCGACTTCTGCTACACGGGAACGAACACGAAGTGCGTGAGGTGTGAAAACACCGACGACGAAGACGAAGAGGAAGAATGAGGAATAAATATCATGCCACGTAAACTCCCCCTCTGCGCCTGGTGCGGCAAAAAGCTGCGCGGCGCTCGCATCATCGAAACCTACAGAGAATTACCCGGCTCCCCCGCCTGCGGTTGGCATTGGGCATCTAATACCGTAGAACCGCCACAAGAAAATTGCTTCAACGCCGACACGGAAGCCTTGCGGGTGGCGCACCGCCGTGGCGAGCGCACCCGCTACACGATCTACCGCTTGCTAGAAGTAATCGAAAAGCGCGGCCCGCAGCGGGTCGTCCGAAACAAGCTCTATCCAAGGAAATAACCCATGGTCCGCTTAAAAATAATTATAACGGTAGCCCTCGCCGTTATAATAATATCTGCTAAAATTGGTTACGAGTGCGGGCGCTACCATCGCAGCCCACAGGATATGTGGAGCGCGGCGAAGGAGCGTATCGTCTACATGGTCAGCAGCGACGACGGCGAAACCTGGGAGCCGCTAGTAGAGCCAACCCCATTTAAGGATCACCGATGACACCAGATGCCGCAACTCTCTACGCCGAATTAACAAAGCATCGTCGCGTATCGTATACGCGCCTAAAGCACCTGGTAGGAGACGATCCGGATCGTGTTCTTAATGCGCTTGATGAATTGTCTTCGAGAAAGATCGCTGAACGTCGAACAACAAAAACAATGATGGGCGGGATTTCAACGCACTGGTATTTAGTAATTGTGCTCGCCATCGCTTCACTGCCCGCCGTTGAAATCGCTGGAGTCGATTACAGCCAGGGAGACAAACGCGATCATTTCAAAGCTGGAGTTGTCGTTGCGATGGCAGCGATCCTGACAGACGAAGTAATACGCGATCCTACGCCACTGGAGCGGTTCCTGGTCGGATCAATCGCCGCCACGGTTGTAGGGATTGGAAAGGAATTGTACGACCGACAAGGCCACGGGACACAGGAAGTAGCGGACGCTGTTGCCACGGCGACAGGTGGACTTGCTGTTAGTGCCGTGTTTTGCTGGGAGTTTTGAATATCAATATATTGACAAATTAAAACAATGCGTTATAGGCATTCCTAATCAGCTAGGGCAAATAGCTGACCTGCCCGACCCCCTCGTGTGTATAGAAGCCGCGAGGGGGTCGCTTTGTTTACGCTAATCCGCCTTCAACTCGCGCCTGCTTAACCGCCGCTTTCAGTTCAGGATCGGCCTGCGCGGATCGTTGCGCTGCTTTCAGTTTGTCGGCGTGTTCAGGATGCGCCTGCATGAAGTCGGAATTACCTTTTATAATGGCGCGGATATGGCGGTCTTGCTTCTTGGTTTTTATTTCCCCGCTAATGCCACGCTTCACCAATCCGGCCATTAATGTAGCGGCCGCAAGTCCCGTCCCTGCACCTTCTGGTGTGCCTGTGAGCCAACCGAAGATTCCGCCCAGAGCGGACCCCAGGCCAGGAGCCGCAACGTTCGCCAGGGGTTCGATCATTGCTCCAATTGGAGGCAATGGCACGGTAAGAGTTTCCTTGAGTTGTTCGCTGGCCTTACCCTTCTCAACCTGCTCTGTAAATATCGTAACGCGCTCAGTTAGAACCGGAATACCAGCCTCGTTCGGCTTGGCTGTCTCGGTCGTGGTCTTGGTGACGGTTCCTGTTTCGTGCTCGGATGTCTTTGCTGTCTCGCGGTTTGTCAGCGTGCACCCGCAAAGAGTAATGATCGTGAGGAAGATAATGTATTTCATTTCAATTGGCTTTCGTAGTGAATTGGGTTGAATGATTTAGCATCACGCCCGGTTTGAGCGGAGACGTAGACAATGAAAAATATCAGCATAACGACCATAGATGCCGCCATAAAAGCCTGTGGGCTGGTTGCAACATCGACCCACGTTTTCTTCTGTGATGGTTGGCGTGAAGTTTTGCTTCCTTCTACTGCTTTCCGTAATTCTGCTATCTCTTCGTTGTGGCGTTCGATATCCGAGTCACGCCGCGCACAGTTTGCGATGGCGTTGGACTGGCTGACCTCCATCGCCTGGAGCCGAGAAGTTACTCCGTCAAGCCTACCGAGCACGGCCTCAGCTATATTTTCGAGCACACGGAAGCGATGCTGGTCTTCTGTTTCACCTGGTACTCGCGGAGTTATTCGGAAGCTAGGTGTGTCATTAGACATTGAATAGTCCTTGCGCGATCATCGCGTCTATCTGTGATACTGTGGCCGTGTCGGTAGCCGTCGTTCCGCCTTGACCGCCTCCGGTTCCTGATGCCGCAGCGTCTAACGCTTGGACTCCACTATAGCCAGACGCGAGGAAGAAAGCACCGCCGCCACCGCCACCGCCGCCATTCCTAAGAGAGTCATGGAATCCACGAGCAAGGATTGATCCGCCAGCGATATTTCCACGGCTAACGACTCGCACAGTTCCGCCGCCACCCCATCCTACGTTAGACTGGAACGCAACGGCTCCATTCGCGTCCGCTATAAGAATTGCACCTGTTAGCGTTGCCGCGCCGTACGAAAAGATGCTTATCACGCCTCCCGATAAGTGCCCATCTTCGCTTCCGGTAGATCCAGCGCCTCCACCGCCACCCCTGCGAAGCGACGAGGTAGGGATCAGGTATGGTCGGTATCCTGAACGCGATCTATCGCCAAGACCGCCAATCTCCCCGCTCGTACCAGCGCCACCGAATCCACCGCCAGTTCCGCCACCGCCACCGCCACCGCCACCAGCAACGCGGTTTGCACCGCCGTTTCTCTCTAGGCCAGTGGAGATCAGACGAGGGAACGATGCGCCGTACGTCTCAGTGATTATGCTCCCACCTGTAGCACCGATGCTAGGCCATGCGGCGATTATCGTAGACGAAATGAGTGCCGTACCTCCTGCGTATATCAAACAATCAACACATGTAACCGCCGCAGTAATGGAGAGATTTCCAGCGCAGAAAACACGGAAGACGCCAGCAACAGAGAGATCGTCCAGATAGTATACTCGGCTTGCTTGGTTCCTGGTGTTTACCGCTGCTGAGCAAGTGAAGTTCCCGCCGCACCGAACCTCAAGGCCCATGTTCGTGACAGCGTTGTTGATCGTCACGTTTCCGGCAGCGTAAATCCGTAGACGGTAGAGCGAAGCGTTTATGGTGTTCGATATGACGACATCACCAGCACAGTAGATTGTTACATCACCAGTGAGAACCTGAGCCGCGACGATTGCTACACTAGAGAAGTTATAAACGCCGTTGACAATCGCCGTGCCGATGCCATCAGAGCTTGAACCACTAAATCCTCCACCGCTCCAACGAACACCACCGACGCCATCTGGAACGAGTACCAGTGCGGAATCAACTTCATTTGTACGAAACGCTTGAGGTATTAAAATACGGAGAGACAGCGGAACCGTCGCGTCACCAGCATGCACCGCCTCGGGGTTGTCCCTCATGCGAGTCATCAGCGACTCGGTTACTGGACTCTCTGCGTCCACTTCTGTGTTGAGGATTGGATCATATACCATAGATGCTCACTGGATTTGGTAAGCTGGTGTGTTGTCGGAGAATACGCCAGTATTCGGCGCAATAAATATATACCGGAACCTTAAAAGTTCGGTGGCATCAGAATAGTTCGGGAATGGTGTCCCGCCGAATATAACTTGAGAGAGATTAAAAACGACATTCACGCCGCCGAAAACGATTTCATTGCCGTAAACATTTGGAGCAATAACCCCAGAACGGCGAAGTGTAGAAGCCGCTTGGCAAACGTACTGGTACAAAACGCCAGTGTCAGATATCGTCTCATCGACCTGTAAAATCAGATAATTTATGTCACGAGCTAGGCCTGTTTCATCCTGCACCAGGGATGTGCGGATTCCCACCGTATCACCAGTCCAGTAGTCGTCGTCCTTCGGATCAAGCGTCATAGACAGCAGGATCTTGCTGTCACGGTATGATGACAATTGACGCGACGCAATCTCCGAAGCCGTTGAACGCTTAGCCGTTGGAAGCCAGCGCGAAAATATCTGCTGGACTTTCTTCTGGTCGTATTCGTTCGGTGACTCTGCCGAAGTGCTTACCTTTATTTCAGCTGCCGAATACGAAACCAGCTTCTTGAGATCAAGCGTCGGGAAGCGAAGGCCGAAGAATACCCATGCTTGGGAGATACGATTCTTCACGTCCCTGGTGATGGATATTGACCCAGCAACAATATCATCATCTTCGTTGAGCGGATCGGTACTGAACGCGAAGGCAATTGTACTCTTGATCAGCACTTTCTGTTCGCGTTCGTCCCACCATATCAAAGCACCGTGTTGGGATATTTCCGTCAGGAGATCGCCTACTCCAGTCGGTTCAGTAATCAGCGTTGTAAAAAGATAATTGTCCAGTCCGCCGTCGAGAACCGCCGTAGCCCACTCCGCTGCCGGAAGGTACGCGCTGTCGATACTCGCTCCGTCTGAAAGAAGCGTCAGAAGAACCTGGTCGATGCGTTGATCGAGGAAGTACCAGCACGGCTGAACGAGTGCGCCAAGCGAATGCGCAACCTGGACGTTGAGCGAGTTATCGAATATTGATGGAGAATCGGTGCGCGAAACGATAACATCGTAAAATCCAGCGCTTGCGCTCACGACTGACGTGAGCCGCATTATTTCATCGTCAATTCGGATATATTCCTGGCCAGCGGCAAACGCTGCAAGAACCTGCCCGCTGGCATCACCAATCGAGAAGGCCGTGTCTCCGGTGGCGATATTCGCTACCAGTTTCGCAGAGCTGGCTACTGGCCATTGCGCCTTGGAAAGATCCGCTCCGCGCAGTGGATCCTTCGCCTCAATCGTAACCTTTCCGTCTGAGTCTGGCCCGCTTATCTTCGCCAATTCGTAAGTGCGACGGCGAAAGTTTTCCGCGATATACGCGCCGGATTCATCAAGATAACCAGTCAGAATATCAATGCGCCTTCCTTCGTAGTTCGGGTTCCTGGCGATGAATCTACCCCAGAAAGACCCGCGAGAGTCCGGATCGTAGGTGCGCTCGCTGCGGTATGGATCTGTCCCAGCGTCAGTCCATGGGTGATCGTCAAGTGAAAGATTAACTGACGAGCGAATACCTATGCCGCGCCCAGGGTCGAGCTTTGTCGGCGCGGTATCGATACTCCTAATTGTCGGAATGGTCGCAATCTCTCCGGCCTGCTGAACGTCATCAAGTCGCGTGCTGCTGAATCGGTAGACCTTCGTGCCGCGATTATAATTCGCAACGTCCTGGCACGTTGAATAGGTATTGAAGCACTTCTGCGTTCCGGTCAGAGGGATTGAAGCCGTGCAAGGTGCAACGCCGTAGACGTTTTGACAATAATCTGGGTAGAGTTCTGCGATGATCGCAAACTCCTTGCCCATCTTTATTTTCTCGGCGTCGTAGGTCATTGATTATGCTTGTAAGTTCGTCAGCCAAGGGCCTTGACCCTGAGTGTCGCCTCGCTCGCCTAGCTTGATGGCCTGCACGCCTGCAACGCTGGACATTGTTTCAGCATGGATGCCTTCGACACCAATGGCCATCTGGCGCATCTTCATCTTGAGCCGCGGCAGGATTACTTGCATCATCGGGATCGGAAGGAAGTAGCGGCTCGATCCGCTCGTCCGAAGCGCGTCTGTCTGGTGCTGCGCTGGTGTATAGTTCGCGGACAGAGTTTGAACTCTAGTGCAGACAACTACGCCGTCGATTGGATCGTTGTAACGGCAAGCGGCGTAACCTGCTGCGACCGCCTGTACCGGATTGCTATCTGGAAATGTCCCGCAGTCCGATTCATGAAGACCGGTGTGCATGTTCTCTGGGCTGCTGTTCCACCGCCCACCAGAGCCGTTAGCGAAGTCGTACAGCGTTGCGCCATCAAGAGAGACAGCAAGCTGGCCGACCATCGCTGTTCGCTGTGACTGTGTTGCGTTGAAGAGCGCCGTTTGTAGTGACAACACAATACCTTGGTCAAGCTCAAAATACTGAACGTTAGCAAGCGCAGGAGCGACAGCAGGATTGCAGACCATTCCACCCGCGACCCATACGCCAGTTGTGAACGGTGCGCCCACGGTATAGCTCTGCTGTGGTGCGTCTACGTTCGCAGTCGGAGCGACGCCACAATATAGCCAACCAACATCCGCCGTCTGACCGCCGATTGCCGCAGTGTTTGGAACCTGCCCGCCAAAGAACATCACGCGCCTCGCGCCTACGCCTGAAGCAGCATTAACCGATGGCTTGAGTACGAGAGTTCCGTTAGGAGCGGAATAATCCGCGACAGTCCACAGATGCGTGGACGGGTTCGCAGCAACCTCTGCATCCACTGCCGCCTTCAGCCCAGAGAGGCAGAGCGCAACGGTGGCTCCTGCGCCGTAGAGTGCTGATGCCCGCCAATTGGAGAGTGCCATGTGTTAGACCTTTATTACTTCTGAAATGGTGAATGGAGATGACGGCGACAATACTTCCGAAACTGCTGATACACTGGACAATGCCGGACAAACGAAGATCGGCGGAACCTGCGGAGTAGGCGGAAGGCCAACCGCAATGCCACCGACAAGGCACTTTATCGGCATCGAAACTTTCATCTTCGGCGGTGGCGCGATGTTCATCGGCGGATCAATATTATCCGCCGATGCAAAACATAATTCGTCAGGGTACGATACTGGAGACCACTGATAGAAGAAAGCGTGTCGTGCAGCGTGCAAAGCAAACGGTTCCCAGGTTGACCGCACGAATTCAGGCGTAACAGGTTGCCAGTCGAGCGATGCAACGCGCTCAAGCCTTCGGTAATTCCTGCCGATAATCGAGCCATTCACCGCCATGACATTCGTCGTTACGACGCCATGAAATAAGTTCGGCGGATTCTGCCCGACATATTGGCCGATGGGATTCTCGAAATACTCTCCGGCACACAATTGGCGAATGTCCAGCGTGGTCAAGCCAGCGGAGATAGACCAGCGAATGCGCCGACCCGTGAGGACCGTTACTGGCGCGAAGGTAGCGAGCTTCATCGTTTGCTGACCTACTGCCAGCGTGAAGGTTATCAGCGTGGTGAAGACTGACGGCGCGGACTCGTATTGCAGCGTGATGGTCGCTGACTCCGCTCTGTCCCTGGTCCAGATCGCCGCACTGGCAAGATCAGTATCGACAGCCACCAACGTATCCACGGTGGTGACTCCCACATCGGCTCGAAAGAGCGTGAAGTCTCGCCAGTCGTAGGAGTTCTCAACGCCGAATCCAACTGATCCAGTGCCTGAGTAGGTCGTTGCATTCCCGCTCCCGCGCATGGCGTTGTTGTAGAGGATGATTGCCTTATTTGCCACTGTCAGCCTCCGTTCACGCGAATGACCGCGCCATCACCTGCCGCGCCAGATAACTGATCGACTAATCCACGGACCTGCTTCTGGGAGAATGTATCGCCAAGCAGCGTGACGTTGACATTATTCTGACCGCCGCGACCTGGACCGCCTGTATTCGATGAGGAATCGACCTGCTCAGCATTGAACGTGGACGCCTGCCCGACCTGACCGCCGTTGCCAGATCCTCCACCGTTGAATTGCGTAGCCTTGATCTGCTGGATCTGTGCCGCACCAGCCGCGACGACAGCCGCCGCCATGGCGAAACCGTAGAATCCTCCTTGCGCAAAAGCTTTTGTCGCGCCTTGAGCGGTATTCACGACAGCATTGGCAATCGCTGCTGCCTTTCCGATCTGGAATTGCTTCTTCTCGTGCGAGTTCATAAGCGTTGATAGGGTTCCGAATACCTCTTGAGCCAGCACGATTTGACCAGCGGCACCCTGCTTCCGCAAGGCCATGACTCGGGCGTCTTCAGCCGCCATGTCATTGTTGAATGTGCTGGCAAGTTCGCGCATCGCGTCAAACTTTTCTTCTTCAACGCCAATCTCCAAATCCTTCATCGCCTGCAATTCTTCGAAGAATCCGCCCGTAGCGTCTATTGATCCAGTGCCTCGCTCTTTGGGCTTCTCGAATATCGTATCTTTCTTTAAGTCCCTCGGCTCGCCAAATCCTGGTGAAAACTCAACGATATCATCTGCCGGGATTGTTGAAAACTTCCCTATCGGTTTTTTACTCATCAGAGTTTGAAACTTTTCTAGTTCCGTGCGAGCATCAATAAATCCTTTTTTTGCCTCTTCGGTTTTTAATCTGATCGCTTCCAAAGCATCACGAACAGTGTTACCATAACTGTATGTCGTCAGTTTTTTAAGGTTCGCTCGTGCCGCTTCTAGTCTCTCGTCGGCAGCACTCGCCATATCCGCAATAATACCAGACTCTTCAACAGACGATGTCTTAAGATTCTTCATCGTCTCAAGCATCGCTGAGCCAGTAAGTACCGCCTCCGCTTTAACCCGCTCAAGTTCAGCGTTCGCGGCCTCTGATAATGATCGGTCTTCCAATACATCACCAGAAGCGTCGAGTATTGTTGACGCGATAGCCTCTGATGTCTCGGCTGCTGCAACGCCGATTGCAGAAGCCATTACTTTAAATCCGCTAACGATATTATCTGTTGTCGCTCCGAGTATTTTCCCCAGCGTGTCGTAGCCGATTCCAAGGGTGGCAACCACTTCAATGGTTCGGTGTATTATTCCTATTAGGTTCCAAAAAGCAGAGCTTATAAAAGCTACCATATCAGCAACCGAGGCAACAATAATTCCAAATCCCTGGAAAACGTCGGCAGTAACGGCGATAGTTTCTCCTAGTGTTCCAACAACTGATTCCATACTGACTACGGATTCTTTTCCTTTTAGGAAATAATCCGCTATATCATTCGCTCCCTGGTGAAGGAATGGAGCGAGCGCAATAGCCATCTGCTGGCCTACGCCATCGACGACGTGACCCAATTCAGCAAATGCATCATTAGCGTCTTCGACCTTCTTTGCGTCGAATCGGTTAACGGTGATACCAAGCTTTTCGGCCTTCGCTGTGTATTCTTCCAGACCTTTCGATCCGATAGCCAGGAAGTTCGTAAGCTCGACAGCACTACGTCCAAGCAATTGCATCTTGATCGCAACGGCATCAGCCTTGTTCGGAACTTCATTCAGCGCGTCTATGACTTTACCAAAAGCCTGTTCGGGCTGAAGCTGCCGCAGAGCCTCGGCACTCAGTCCGATCTTTACGAAGGCCTGCGCCATTACCTCGTTGCCAGCCGCAGCCTCTGATATGTTTCGTTGCAGCTTCGTCACTGCACCAGTGACGGACTCTAGCGACACGCCGACATCATCCGCAGCGACCTTGAAGCCGAACAACGCCTCCATGCCAATACTGGTCTTGTCTGATAGCTTCGCCATCGCGTCAACGCTATCGAGTCCCTTCTTCACCATAGCAACCGCCATAGCCGTACCTGCCGCTGCGACAGATGTTCCCATTGCGGTCGCGCTCTTAACGACGGTTCCGAATGCCTGGTCTAAACCAGACAACGAAACCGACATCGACTTCTTCCACTTCTCAGCAGAACCAAGTGAGTCATTGAGTCCAGAGACGAAGCCGACCTTATCGACGGTAATCTTTACGACCAGTTCTTCGAGCGTGCTCATTAGTCAATCCGTCCTTTCCTTCGGAGTTCGGCTTCCAATTCCATGCCTTCTTCCAACGTCGGGTAGCTCAAGTTTTTCTCCTGAGATTCCATCTTGAAGTTGTAGAGTTCCCAGAACTCCTGCGGAGACAAGAGCCACGCCTCGGAGGGTGCCATCTGGAAGAGCGTCACTGCGGCGCAGAAGAAGCGTATCCATGGCCCTCGGCCAGTAACCCCGCTGGCCGAAGCCTCCGAAGCGTCGCTCAATCTTTTGGGCCTGCACTCAATCCCTCGGACAAGAATCGCACAACAGAGGGAGTTGCTGTCGTGAGATTATTGCGAAGGAGCCATGCAGCGACTGCTTCCACCGTAGGGATTTGTCCGGCGTTTCCGCCGAACATCATCCCGTGATGGATCACAACCGCCAAATGACCAATGCGGATCTTTCCTTCCGACAAAGACTGGACAATCTCAATCAAGCCACGGTCGAGAGTTTCCTCAATCCGCAGCAACGCCTTCACAGAAGGCTTGAGATTGTATTCTTTATCATCGATAGTCAGGGTAATTTCGCCGGTGGGGTTCACGGTGATATTCCTTTTATTTTAGAGGTTAGGGAGTGTAGGTCTGGAGGCCGCTGCTCATCAGCTTGATGGTGTAAACCTCTTCCTTGTCGTGATCGCCGCTGCGTTCCATCGACGCCACTTGATACTTCCCGGTCCAGAAGTCGCCCAGTGCGCTTACGACCTTGAAGTAACGGATCTGCCCGGTCATCACCGCTGCGCGAAGCGTGGAAATCGTCGCCCCGTCCGTGATGATTCCGGTAACGCTCAACTCCATCGAGCGCACGCCACCTTCAAACAATTCGCGCCACGGCATCACGTCCTTTTCGGTGACATCGATCTGCTCGTTGTTGATGGTGAGTCCGCTCGTCCGCATCGCTGCGATAGTGAGAAAGTTCGTAGCGGTGGCGACATCGCCAACCTGCACGATGAAGTCTTTGCCTGCATATTTGGTCATGGTATTTCCTTAGATTAGGGGACGGCAACCGCGAAATTGCGGATAGCCAGAGTGATTAGGGCCGAAGTCGTGGCGACACCGACGATAGAAACCGTTTCGCCAGTGACGAGATCGGCAACCGGAGCGATTCCGCCTGCCGTTTCACTGGCGGCATAGATAGTGCCGACTACCAGAGTCGCGCCGAGGTTAACCGATGCGCCGTCAGCTGATTGGAGATCAATCGGCTGGTTGGCAGACGGCGCATTGTTCATCGCAATGGCGAGTACCAGAAGCGAAGATACGCCGACAAGGTTGCTGTCGTACTTCACCCACAGATTGCTTGCGTTCAGAGCGCAAAGCTGTCCAGCGGTGATCGCTTCGCCAGCGGTCCCTCGAACAAGCGGTTTCGTGGTATCGGGCCGCACGTTCGCGGCGGTCACAATAATATCAGCCATGGTTTATTCCTTTCGGGAATTGGTTAGAGTAGGAGCCTGAACGTTGATATTCCGTGCCATGTCATCCCGTCGTCAGACGCGACACGGCTCTGTCTGAATCGACTCAGGTATGGATTGAATCCAGAAACGGCAATAGGTTGCTCGTGATAAAGATCGTATAGTCTGGCAGATATCTGATTCACCCGGAACTGACCACGGTCGGGACTGCTACGGTCGAATATATGGAAGCTGAAATCGAACTCCTGCCCAGGCGAAAGCTTCGCGCCGAAGTCCAACACCAAGTCATCGCCTACCCGAACATACGGGAAGACTTCTTCTTGCGGGATCGCATCATAAACGCGCTGGCCGATGAGCGAGACCATGGGAGCGTCTGAGCGGATGAGCGCGATTTGTGAGGCGCGAAATGCCAGGGTTGCGTCAGCCACGGGAAGCCTCACGCAGGAGCGCGGTTATCTCGCGTTGATTTTTCAGAAAGGCCGGACGCATGAACGGACGAGGGAGTATGCGACTCGTGCCGAACTCCAACGCGGCGGAATACTCCGCACGAGAAGCAATCGTTGCTTCCTCTTTAACTATATCGTAACTGATGCCGATATTACGCACGAGGTTGCCAGTATCCGTCGCTGGTGCTTCTCCTGGTGCTGATGCTCGGTGGAGCTTCTTCAGTTTGGCCGCAGGTATTGCTACGCCGAAATTGGCGAGCTTAACAAATCGCAGCTGTCCGTAGAGAATCCCGCTCTTCGGACCCTTCTGCACCGATTTGACCGCATCCCCGTGGACCATGACCGCAGCGACCTTCAGCGCAGCACGAACCTTCTTGGTACGGTTCGCAATCTGCTGCTTGATCTTCGCACGAAGAGCTTCAACCCCAGAGATTCCAATCGAGACAAGGCCGCTCATGTTCCGGTCCCTTCCTCGACTGTAAGAACCGTCCATAGATCGCGCTCTTCTGGGTTAGCAACATCCACGATATTCCCCGTCTTACCGCGCCAGACGACGCGCATCTTTTCAGTGATGATCGGATTGTAGCGCAACGTGATCGTGCTGCGCTTCACGGGACGCCGTGACATAGTTCCGTATTCCTCGCGCCCTTTTGCATCTTCAACCTTCGCGTTTCCAGACGCGACCTCGACCCAGTTGGTTGTGAAGCCGCCCGTCGTTGTTCCGCCTGGACCAGCCGTATCGGGAGACGTAATCTCCTCCTGGATAGAGACTGCCGTGCGAAGCTCAGACGCGCATACCTTTTTCATCGCGGCACCCGGATGATATACGATTCAAGGAGCATCGCCATCCCGCACTTGCCAACGCAATCGCCACCACAGTCGCCACGATTAGCGAATAAATAGGCTCCTATACCTAGGATGGCCTGCTTAAGATCGTCAGGCACAGAGCCGTCTGCGTAGCCCGCAACGTAAACGAATTGAATGGCGTTCGCTGACCGCAGAGCGATGGGCCATGTAATGCCATCGCGCAGGACGACGCGACCCTGTTGCCGCTTTGAAGCGGTATCGACGAAATAACCAGCGGCGGCGAATATAGTCCCAACGTCTGAATCGTCGAAAGTTGTTACCGACGTAACCGATTGTAACGGAGGCAACGGCATCTCAATCTTACGGACTGCCGCGAAGATAGATGAAATAGGAGCCTCGCGCACACCATCCCACCAGCCTTTATCGTGATCCTCGACCGGAAAGCGGTCCATGAACATCGTGATAGTCCGCTGCACAATCGCAATCCGACAGTACGCTTCGACCTGTTGGCGCGCAACCTTGACCAGTGTGGTTAGGAAAGGCGTCTGTCCTGGGTCGGTAATCTCTAACACCTTCGCCAATTCGGCGGCGGTGACAGGCTCGGCCCCGGTGATTATCTCATCGTAGCGTTTCACGAGTTAGTTCCGGCGACCTTTGCGCGACTTCGGCGCAGTCTCTTCGGTAGCTTCATCTTCGGTAGCTTCATCCTCAACATGCACGAATGACGCGCATTCGAGTACGTCTGCGTGAGGGTTTTCGAGAACATCTCCGGCCTTGAGCGAGACGACGTTGAACCCGTCGAGAGCGATCTTGATATCTTCTGTTATGCGAATCTTCATGACTGTATTCCTGGATGAGATCAAGCCGAACGAGTGAAGTTACTCGTTCGGCTGTCACTCAGTCAATTAGGCAACCGGCTTGATGTGAGCGTGGCTAACTTCTATAGAAGCCGCGACGATGACCGAAGTGCCGCTGATATAGTCAGCCTTCACTCGGATATACCGCTTCGCTCCAGCGTACCCAACGCGCTGAATCGAGTCAGCGGTAAGGTTGACGAACGCGCCTTGGAGATCAGCAGCAGCAACGTCGTTATAAGTCACGTCGTCGTCAGATTCCTGAAGCACTGGCAGCACCAGACCAGCGGCCGCAATCGCGCCAGCGATCACGACAGCCATAGCGGAGTCGAAGCCGCGAGTATCAACGCCAACGCCATTAACGTCAGCGGTGATGGTTTGAGGACTGAGGGTGCGGAACGCGCCCACATTATCTTTGATATCACGGAGAGTCATTTTATTTCCTTATGAGTTTGGTTGTCGTCACCTCTGGCATTCAACGAGAGCACCAGAGGATCAGACATTTCTTTAGACAGCCAGCTTGTACAGCTTGCCCGCTTCAAAGTTCAGCACATCGCCACCAGTGCGCTTCGTGGCGTAGAACTGGACGTAAGGCTTATTCGTATACGGATCGCGCAAGACGCGGATACCAACCCGATCAACGATCTGGTAGAACTCGTTCCAGTCAGCGAATGCAATAGCGAGCGCGTTCGCGGCAGGCACGGGCATATCGTTGAACTCGTTGATGCCGTAACCCAGAATCTGCTGCTGATTGCCAGCATTCAAACCTGGATCCCACAGATAGCGGTTCTGGCTATCCTTCAGCTTGCGCAATTCGACGAGCGTCGAACGGTGCATGCCGAATTGAGCGCGAGCGCGATAGCCAGTCTTGAGCAGACCAACGAGGTCCATCAAGGTGTCAGGAGTAACCGCGCCAGCAGACCCTGAGTTCTTCTGTTCAATCTGGCCGGGAATCGTGGTTCCAGAAGCGTAGGTCAGGAAGCCGCGAGGCTTACCGATACCGTCGCCGCTAACGAACGCGGTGTTTTCTGCACGAGCAAAACGATCAGCCATCTTCTCCGCAAGCCATTGCTCAGGGCTGAAATTGGCGTCGTCCAGCAACTTCTGGGTGACGATAGGCATGGCGTATTGCTCGTGGACGGGAATGCGCCACTTACCAATCTGAGGAGTGCTGGTGGCAGGACGAGCAGCGGTTTCACCGACCCAGCCGAAGCCGGATTCGTTGAGATCATACACGCCTTCCAGAGCATCCGTACTGATCGTCTGCTGAGCCGCAACGCGACGCATATCCGAAGTCTCGAAGATCTTCTTGACCATACGACCGCTCATATCAGCAGTAACCATGTACCCGCCATCCGGATCACTGATGACCGACATGGCCTTCTTCTCAACGAAGAAGCTGCCATCATTCTGCGCGGAGGTTCCCTTGCGGAGAAAGCCCTTGTACAGCGATTTAATTTCGCGGTCTTCATCGCTTTCGTCGATGTCGCCAGTGCTTTTCGCAGCGGCGAGCGACTTCAAGCGCAGGACGATCTTGTCCTTCTCGCTGACGAGGCTATCGAGAGCCTTGTCCATCTTGGCGAGTTGCTCAGTGACGAGCGGATCGGTGTGGCCTTTCTTGCTGAGATCAGCAATGGCCTTGTCGTTGGTTTTCTTGTATTCATCAAAGGTCGAGCCGACCTTTTCGATAGCGTCAAGCAACGCTTTTTGTTCAATAGCTTCCGGCATGGTGTGTTCCTTTGGTCTGGTTTGCTCAGCGCGACATGCGTTGAGCGAGGTTGTTGATTGCTGCCAGGATGTCGGCGGACTCGTCACGAGCTGGCTCTAATCCTTTTTTGAATGCGCTTATAAACGCCTTCGATTCTGTCCTGGTAAAACCGCCTGCGTCGCACAGGAAGTCCTCCGCATCCCGAATAGAGATTGATTCCATGGCTTTCACCGAAGTGATCAACGCACGGGTGTTGATCGGCATGCTGGTCAGCGATGCCTCGATAAGTTCGGCCTTTGAGATCGCACGACGCGCACCTTTTGGCGGTGTTGGTGCTTTCTCCCTGGTGATGAACCCGTTGCTGATACCCTTGACCGACGTGCCTTTGAGCATAAGGTAGGCTTGCTCACCGCAGTCTATTCCCTTGCCAACATGCACGCGCCCGTGCGCGAGTAGGCCATGGTCATCTTCTGACATATCCAACCAGTCGCCACACTGGAGATGACTCTTATGGTTCCATAACATGGTCGGCATCGTCCCCGCCTTCTTGTGCGCGGCGAGAGATTCGGTGAAGCAACCCTTGATGATCACATCACCTTCGCGGTCGATGTTTCCCCAGGTCGTTGCATATCCCGTGAAGGTTCCCTTTTCGTCAAGCGATTTAACTTCGAAGGTTTGAGCTTTGTGTTCGATCATGGTTTATCTCCAGCGTGGTAGGCAAGGACACAACGACAATTTTTGTAGATAATACCGCTTCCACCATTATGCGCTGCTGTATACATTCCAGCATAACAACTCAGGGAAAACACGTGGCCAATAAAATTACGCCTGCGGACATCAACAACTGGATCGAGGAATATCGTTCCGGCTCCGGATACCACGAGATCGCGCACAGAGCGAAGCGATCGGTTATGTCCGTTTGGAAACATGTCCACTTGGTCTGTGGTCGTGATTCTACTTATGGCCCGATTCGCGCTGGTGCTGCTAAACGTCTCGCATGGCGCGATAGGATCATCAAGAACTACCACTCCGGTCTGTCCGTGTTGGCCATATTCGAGGCCACCGGACTGCCGCGCCATTTTATCCGTCGCGTCATTACTGAGAGCGGTCTTCAGGCTCGCACCAGCAGCGAGGCCAACGTCCTCCGCTTCCAATCCGCTGATGCCGTCAGGCATACCGCCGTCTGCACTGCGATAGGAAAAGACCGCGCCGGAAACGCTGGAAGCAGCGGCGGGAAAGCTGTCGCTGGTGAATCCGAGATCGCCGAACAAATCGCGTCGATTGGCATTCCGTTCACCAGGCAAGCCGTCGTTGACTCGTACAATATCGACATCCGATGCGGTCGGATCGCCGTGGAAGTTCACAACCATTGCGGGTATCCGCACAGGTTCACAAGACTGATGGATCGCATCATATACCTTGCTGATCGCGGTATATCTTCGCTCTATATTGGGATCAGAAACGGAGACAAGGTTTGCATCCACGACGTGCGAAAGCACATGATCGCCTTCTTTGAGATCGCCAATGGCCTTCCACCCGGTGTCGGTCAATACGGGGTGATTTGGTGTGGCCGTGGACTCGTTGCCGGATGCCGTGCGAATCGTAACGATATCGCCAACGTAAAGATTGCGCATTACTGCGCGAAGGTTATCCGCGCACACTAGCTCACTGCCAATGTGGCAATTAATGACTTCTTCGGCGGTCCCATCAGGATCTCCTGGGAATGTCAGTTCGGAATCCCCCACGGTGAATTCATCATCAATCGCAACGATCTGTCCGTCTGCTTCGTTGTGCGTTTCACGAGTGCGCTCGTCCTCAGCCGCAACCCATTCCTTGGTCGTCACAACGCCGAGAGATTCCGCAGCCATATAGCCGCCAGCCTGAGCCGCAGCGTGGCTTTCTGTCCGTGCGATGGTTAATGCGCGAGATCCTGCGATAGAACCGACACGCGATAGAATCTCATCAGCAACGTCTCGATCGCCAGATGGATCTTCGTTGGCAAATGCGATTGCGGCCGCAATCTTGTTGCGCGTCGTATCAGATATTTCTAAAACTTTCTTCGCGGCGTTCTTTGTCGCCCATTCACGCTGTAAACGTGCGAGAGGGTCAGGGTTCAGCTTCTTGACCTCAATCTCGAACCCCGCCTTGATCGCAGAATCGTCAAAGTGACGAGCGGAACGCTTCAACGCTTTAATATAGAACTCAAATAGAATGCTCTCCAGGCGAAGCATATGCTTATTAACAGCAGACAGCGGGTTCTTTGACGCCGCAGCCTCGCGTGCGACCGTGCGGAGTTCCGCCGCCATGCGTCCACGGAGGTTGCGCTCCAGTGAGCGGCGGATTGCTTCCTGGCGGAAGTAAATCGTGCGGTGTTCGGCGGCAGTGATCACTTGCTGCCTCGCAGGAGGTTGAAGCCGTTGCGTAGACGGTTGATAGCCTTCGCCTCTGCCGGATCCTCGTTTGATTCTGGTTTGGCTTCCGGTTCCTCTACCGCGCCAAGATCGTCCAGTGGAACAAAACCAGACGGAATCAACAATTCATCAGCAAGAGGCGAACTGATCGCATCATATCCAAGCTCGCGTCGCTTCTCGTTGATCGTGAGAATCTGGGACGCATTCACCATGTCCCATTTCTCTTTACGGCGAGGAAAGAGCGCAGAAATATCATCCAACTCAAGGCGCAACTGGTAGCCTTGTAGTCCGTAGGCTGGCAAGAGCCAATTGCTCAACGCTTCCACCAGCGATTCGCCTACTGGGATAACCGTATCTTCGTAGAGCGATGCGCGAGCCTCGGCGTAGTTCGCGTAGGTATTATCACCTGGAATACCGAGCATCTGCGGAGGCACGCCGAACGCTTGGGCAATTTCTCGCGCCGAGTTATTGCGACCCTGGAGCCAGTCCATGTCCTTGGGCGACAGGCCCATTTCCTGCCACTCCATGCCACCGTCCATAATCAGTGGCATTCCAGCGTTCTCGGGTCCGGTCATCTTCGATTCAAGTTGATCCTTCAGCAATTGATATTGGTCGTTGGTCATCGTTGCGCCGATGACGCCTTGTGGCTTGTAGATCAGCGCACCAGTAGGACGCGCACCGTTCTGCAAGAGAGATTTATTCCACGCCGAGCTTTCGTTGTGGGTATCAACCGAGAACGCACACGCTTCAATCGGTGACATTCCATAGAAGTCATTCAACGGATTAAACGAACGAACGTGGAGTAAAGGCCCGCTCGCATCGGTCGGATCAACGAGCCACTCGCGTTCAGAACCATTCGCTTTATAACAGTAGGCTTGTGGGTTCCCATTCGGTGCCAGTTTGATCGTGATGCGGTCGGGACGGTGTGTGTAGAGTTCCAGAGGCTTGCCAGCGTCCGGCCCCTCGGTTCGGTCTTCTGGGTCGAGATTATTATCGACGCCCTCAACATAGGCGTTGCCAGACAGACAGTAGAACCCGGCGTAAGCCTCCATAAATGCGCGGCCATTCTGCCACGGATTCGGTTTGCGAAGCAGATCGAGTACAGGATGCGATTCTACCTCGTCGCCATCCGGCTCATAAAGTCCAATCGGAATACCGGAGAATGCGCGGCTGATCAGCGTCACGGCGCGATAGCCGACAACGTTCTTTCGGTACGCGACCTCCGTCAGCTTATCGTATTGACGAGGGGTCCAAACCGCATTGCCCATTGCCATCAGTCGCAGCATTCCGCTGACGAGACTCGACTTTTGCTCAATCGACGGAATCGGATTGAGGAACTGTCCTACGGCAGAGCGGATGCGGGTTGTAATATTCACTTCATCAGCCTGTAGAGCTTGGCCGGACTGATCCGGTGTGGCTTGAGTTTGCCGATGGTAGCGAACGCCGGGGCGAGTGCAGCGGCGCAGACTTCCGAACAGAACCACTTGGTCTTGCTGTGCCGACCTATTGGGAAGATCTGTGTCAGCAGGATTCCGGCCCAATCGTAGCGGCAAGCAAGCTCTGAATGGCACCAGTTGCGAAGGTCTATTTCATGGTCCAGCGCGATCAACAATGGCACGCGCACCCATTGATGCTGCTCAAAGGCCGTCAGCGGAGCCTTGAATTGCGTCCCGCCTTTTGGATACGCCGAAAACCGAGTCCCATCGCTGAACTCTAATTCAACGTGATTGAAACGCGAACGCGTCCAGAGTTTGATAAGGAAGCCGAACAAACCGCCACCTTTATGCTGGAAGATGACGTTCATGGCGCGGAAACCGGAAACAGGCTTGGATCAACTTCCACTGGCACCAATCCCCCGCCCAACGCCGCCCAATCCTCCCAGGTCTGGCCTGGGCCACAATCGGTCAGCAGGTCGGCATTCACCGCAAGCCGCCCATCTGTCAGCGTAATGGGCTTTATTTTCTTGAATGGATGCGCGGCGTTGATGGCGCTTGCCGCCGCGATCATCTCTGGCGGAATAATGAGCATAAGCATGTCACACATTCCTTCCGAAGGCCGTCATGAGTGCTGTCCACGCGGCTGAATACGTCGCCACTTGCGCCCCGGTCAGACCGACGCCCATAGCGTACCCGCCTTGGCTAGCCGTGGTCCATCCTGTAGGTGATCCAGCCCTACTTAGCGCGAAAATACGCATAGGCTCTGTTCCAGGAGTTGCTGCCGATACTGCTGCCGACAAAACAAGAGCGCCGTTGCGGTAAATATTCCCAGTTGTTGATACCGTTTGCGAACCAACCAATAGACCAAGGGGAAGCGCATTTACCGGCTCTGACGGACCAGAAAAGAAAGCGCTACAATCAAACTCATCTTTATTTCCAGTGTCTCGCGTTCCGAGCGCGATAGCGTTAAGGTTGGCAGGCGCGTTGTCGCTTCCCATCAACGAAGCGAATATTGTCGCTGGTCGTGTCCGCTCATATGCTGCGATGTGCCGATTGCTCGCCGTCCACGAGTTTTGCGGGATATTTACCAAGAGGCTTTTTTTCGTGCCGTTTCCAGTAATTCCCGTGGCTCTAGTGTAGTCACCGGAGATAAAGTTCGTATTTACATCGACATTTGGCCCCGAAGGCCCGCGCCAATAAGGCACGAGCGCGGCTGCAAGTTGGTTACCGACAAACGCATTTAGCCGCGTATTGGTATCTGCCAGTCCGACTGAGCGGAACACGCTCGCCGCTTGATCCATCGCCGCCGCATCGGCCATCGACACGGTGCCTCCGTTGGCCGTTACACGGAACATCCATGCGGACGTGTCTGGATGAATGCCGAGCAACGATGTTGCTAACGGCACGACCAGTGCAGAGACAAGTGGAACAACGAGAGGCATTAGGCCAACGCGACCGTGATTGATGCCGCACCAGCACCAGCGACGTTTGCTCGGACCTTCGCTTCCTGGGAAAGCTGCACTCTGAATGTCGCGTTAGTGGTTGCACTGGACGACGGTACGTCGATCCATATGGTACCATCAAGCGTTACTTGTAGTTTTACAGTCGCACCTGCGAAAGTTCCGGACATCAAACATACGTTGTCGTTTTTCAGCGGATAAACGCCGTCGTTTGATGGATAATTCCCGTCAGCGGTAATAGCATTGGCGAGGACTTGCATTACTTATCTCCTTTAATGACTTGAATTGATCCAGGAACTGGTCCGACAAGCCCAGCCTTAACGGCGTTGAGAACGCCGAGGCAATAATTCTGCGCACACTTCTTCGCCAGCGGCGATTGCTGAGGCAGGAGGTTCAGATATTCGCCCATGATTTCATCGAGGGCTTTGATGATTTCGTCATTCTTCATATGAGCACTGGAATCCTGTAGGTTGTTCCAGTCGAGTCTTGAACTGTGATCGTGTGCGTCGGGACAACGACTCCGGCGACAGCGGCGTTGCCGAGCTTGAGCGCGCCGGTGAGAGTCGTGAGCCCGGTGACGTTGAGTGCGCCGCCGAATAACACTTGGCCAGAGTTTGCCGCCGTGCGGATCGCAAATTGAGTCGTGCCAACGTTCGCCCCAAGGTCGATCAACGCGGACGTTGTGATCGTGCTGCTTGGCGTCTTGTAAGCGTTAAGTAAAAGTCCCTGAAGCAGTGTAATCGTGCCAGTGGTGTCTGGTCCGCCGTTATAGGTTCCAGCGGAGACTACTGCTCCGCGAACATTGGCGCGAGTACCGGACGAGCGGTGGTTCGCCTCGAACACGAGCCCGGAATCATAGCCACTGTTGCTACCGCTACCTGTGATGTTGAGAGAGCAAAACTGCGCTTGCGTATACCACGTATCAGAAACCGTTGTAGCATCACCCACTTGCCCAAACAGTGCGCGATACACGCCGCCTGAAGCCGGAGTAATGATATCGCGGTTCACGTCCAACGTGTAAACGCCCGAAGTGTTCGACGCACTACTGAATGCACCGCGAGAGGTCGTTAGCAAACCAGCGTTGTCAAAGCGTGCCGAATGTACACCCGCAACCGAGATGCCCAGCTCGGTCGCGCTATAACGGTAGATTCCGCTGGCTTCTGATGTTACACGCACGCCTGGAATCGCGGAAGTTCCGTCAGATATGGTAACAACGCCAGTGGCGTTGATCGCGCTGAACGTCTGCGCAGCGGTCCACGTTTGCGCCAGTGTAAGACGCGCAACCTCGACTGGCATATCTGTCGCCAATAAAGCGCGAAATGTCGGTGACGCATCAGGATTTCCAAACGCCGGACCAGCGTAGACAAATGTAGCCTGCTTGTCTGGCACACTGGTCAACGTATTGGCATCGGAAAACTGCGCGAGTTTTCCCGCTGATCCTGCACCATCAAGCAGTGATAGAAGATATTGCGCGGATGCCATCAGCGATGCAAAAGAGCGGTAGCCTGTGCCGTTTACCGTTGAACGGTCGCTTACTATGATCGAATCCAATGCCGGATCAAAGGCATCAACCTGCGCCGGCAGTGCATGGACTTCAGTAGCCATTAGCGAATCCGTGGCGCAGGGACAAAACAAATAGCGTTAAAAGCACCCGATGACGAATCAACACGATCATCATGATACCCCCGTGTAGCTTTAATTTGCGATTCGTCAATAAAATTATCCATCTCAAGTAAATAAGCGTCAGTCCACGGCCCAAATATTATATCAACATTTCCTTGCTCGACCTGGGCGGCGAGTGGTTTTGCACGGACAATTTTTGCCGTATTTACCCTATTGGTTTTAATAATATATCCGGCCAATTCACGCACGAGATAGCTTATTTCCGCGACTCCGGCCTGTCCTGGGTCTTGCTCCAGCCATAGCTCTGTGCCTGGTGGATCTTGTGCGGCGGTTCGCTTGATGACTTCAATGACCTGCTGCGGCGTGGCCCTAATGTTCTTCTCGTCTGCGATTACGAATCGCCCGTTAGGCCGGCGGCCCATTAACGTACCAGAGGTTGCGTCAGGGTCTGGATTGGCGGCACTTGCGGCAGTTGATGCGCGGTCCCAGTATCGCACCCATTTAACAATGTCGCCAGGAATAGACGGGATAACGTTGAAATTCTCGCGCTTGAAGATCACGCCACGAATACGCCGCACATGCCAATTTCCGTCTAGAAGCGTTGCGCGTTCGAATGCGGGCAGGTTCTTCAGCTTGGTGAGGTAGTCAGGGTCGGCAGCCATTAGGGCCGGATTATCGGTAAGCTTTGCCGGGATAAATGTCAGGCTTATGGACTCATCGCCACAAAATACAGGATCATCCTTCCTCTCGCCCCAGATGATTGAATCACCACGCCTGATAATCCAGCGCAGCACTCCAGCCCGCTTCGGATCTGGGAATCCTGTTGCCTGATCAATCCACCACTCGATCAGCTTAGCGACCCAACTGGATGAGTCTGGGTTGCACGTCGCTCGTAAATATGGAATAACTCCGCACGTTGAGCGCAAACGGGAAAGCATGTACCAAAATACGCTCTCGCTAAAGTGTGTTACTTCGTCGAATGCGACGACTGTAGGTTGGCTCCCCTGCCATGATTCAATATCTGAATCGTGCTGCATATGGTTGAACTTAATCGAGGAATCGGTGTCAGCCCAATGCCATCTGCATTCGTTGCGTTGCGCTTTCGCGCCCATCACCGGGAGAAGTTTTGCGGACTCGTCCCATAAGCCGCCTGGATTCATAATGTCGGAATATGTTCGCCGGAAAATCAACCCACGAAAGTCACGGACATGCGCGGCCCATCGTGCTTGATCGAGTAATAGGGCGAGAGTGTTATGGGTGGGGACCATCTGCTTTCCAGCTAGATATAGATGGCTTTTACTATCGACGGTTATGCACCGCATTGGCGTTGTCTGTATTTTTTCACATGCAACGATATAACGAAATGATATGGTCCTTCTGTTCTTTGTGTTCTGCCTTTCAAGTTTACGTTTTAATCTAAAAACAGGTATAGAAGAAGAGAACTGTATGCGGTACTTAGGACCGCAATCCTTCCCATACAGTTTTGCAATCCCCTCTTTAAATGAATGCTTTATTCCAAGTGATGACAATAACTCACAGAATGATTCTGCTAGGTTTTTCTTGGTTGAAACGAATTCACAACCGCCGCCACTTGCCCTAGCGTGTCCGTCTGTGTCCATTAATCCCTGGACTAATGCAATACGCTGGTCAACTGACGACCGCATGTAAATGTCTGGCACATGCTTGCGCCCAATCAATCCATTCAATCTCAATATCCTATATAGTCCGTGAATCCCCCACCCGTATTTGTCTTTTATTTTAACAACTTCGAATCCAGCATCAGCAAAAGACTGCGGTATCTCTTTGTCTGCGCTGGTTATTGCACCGGCTCCTGTCGATCCATCTCCTAGCCATACTCCGAGCAAATAAGGATCAAGAGGCAAGTCTTTACTCGGTAAAATAATTGGCTTACAGACTTGGATTGCGTGATTCGTCCGTCCGCTCTTGGTTTTTAATGTGTGAAATATCTCAAGCGTACTGCGTACACTTCCTGATGGTTCCGTTGATGGAGTTGGTGATCTTTTATTCCTCGCCGTTAATGAAGCGGTAAAAGCGACTGATTTATTCCCTGTTACCTTTGATTTTCTCGTGTATCTACGTTTTTTTCGCCATTCAGGGTTTTTTCTACTGAGTGATTGAAGCTCGCTGTTTGAAAACGTGTACCAAAAATGATCGGCCCCGGAGTCTATTATGCTTCCGTCGTCAAATGTAAAACGGTATGCCTCTGGCTTATGCTCCACCCCATGTGACTGTAAAACTGTTGTAGGCTCGCCATTTTCGCTGAAAATAATATCACCGGCTTTGATTTCTCCCATCGTCGTCCAGCCGAATGGTGTAGGGATTGGTGTTGTGAGTGGCAATAATTTCCCCCCCCCTGCTGCGCCGCCAAATATTGCAACATCAGCGTTGCACCGAAGAAAGTTTTCTTGCGGTCCCGCCTGTGCGCGGAATGTTTCTAGCTCTGGCTCAAGCTCCATCTATTACGTCTTTTTCTTTCTCTGTTTTTTCCGCCGCATTCTGCGCCGTCATCGTTGGGCATCTACCGTTATCGGGGATATAAACCACAACGTTTCGGTTGATATTCGCATCTCCGGAAAGCTCAACAGATTTAAGTTGAGGATAAGCATATTTCATCGCGGCAGATATTGCGGTAATGGCTTCGGGGATCAATTGTTGCTGATAGCACTTCAGCCCGATTTTAAAAAGGACGACAGGCACAGGCTCGTTGCCTGGTGCGGCGTCTTCCATTATCTGCCGGAGTGTTCGTGTCAGCTTGTTTGGCTGGCCTTTTAGGCGACCAGGTTTTGCTTGCGACTGGTTCAATCGAGTAACCCGCTTCCCGGTTCAACGTTATTCTCTTTTGCAAACTTAGTCCACCGTCGTCGGATAACATCACAATATCGTGGAGCGATTTCCATTATTCGGCATATTCGCCCGGTCTTCGCTGCTGCAATTAGTGTTGTCCCGCTTCCTCCGAATGGTTCAAGGATCAATTCTCCTGGCAAAGTGGAGTTATTCATCATGCGCTCGTATAGTTCGACTGGCTTCATCGTTGGATGTTCTTCCGACTTCCTGGGCCTATCAATATCCCAAACACTAACCTGGGTCCTATCTGGTGGCGCACGATGGGCTGCACCGGGGACCCAACCGTAATAAATAAACTCGTGTTTGTAATGATAATCGCTTCGACCAAATACCATTTGGTTTTTATTCCAAATCAATACCTGACGCAGTATATCTTTAGACAAAAGCCACATGGAGAATTCTACATGTGGCCGCCCCGCCGGGGCGGCAACATACCAAACCGCGCCCGGCTTACTTCGCGCCAGAACGCAACCAAGAGCGTCATTAAGGAGATCCGCTAGTCCATCAGATCCGTCATTTTCAACCTTGTCGCCACTTTTATAATTTGCCGACCTTGGGTCGGAGCATCCTCCCACGTAGTCTATCCCATAAGGCGGATCGGTCATCACCGCGTCTCCTACCTCGCTTCCGAGTAGTGACTGCCACGAATCAGTGCTAGTTGAATCGCCACACATCAATCGATGCGGGCCTAATTCATAAACCTCACCAGTCTGCGAAACTGGTTCGCCCGCTGATTCCGCCGGCATGTCGTCTGGGTCTCCTTTTTCCATTGTCTCCGCTTCCTGCGGGAGATCTTCCAACAATGAATGGAAATCAGCGAACGATAGGTCGATATCTCCAGCGTCATCAAGCTGGACCTTGAGCAGATCGGCGTCCCATTCCGTGAATTCGGCTACGCGATTATCGGCTAAGCGATACGCCTTGACCTGGGATGGCGATAGGTCTGATGCGACTACGACCGGGACCGAGGAAAGGCCCAGCAATTGCGCGGCTTTGAGCCGTGTATGTCCGTTGATGATAACGCCTTCGCTATCGACAACGATTGGCGACTTAAAACCGAACTCCTTGATTGATCCTGCGACAGCAGAAACCGCCTGGTCTGAGATCTTGCGCGGATTGCTGGCATAGGGGATCGGTTTGCTTGTCGGCCATTGCTCGACCGTTAGTTGATTGCTGGCCTTTTCGCTCATTGTCTGGCCCTTTCGATGTCAAGATTCGCAATTGGTGGTGGCTCAACCACAACGTTTTTCTCTGTTTTTACGGCAGATTCAGCAAATACTTCCGCAAGCATTCCTTCAATTCTCCGTTTCGTGTATTTTTTCCGCTCTGTTTGTTCTTCTTTGGTGTTCAGCGACTCGTCCAAAATGGTGCGAATTACGTCAGGAACTGAGCGTTTTTCGAAGAAAGCGCGGGATTGGAGCGCGTTGAATACGTTGTGGGATAGCGAAATAAGCGAGCGACACGGCCTAGTCATTTTTGCGGTGTATATTATTTTATAAATTAGTCAAGGATATTATATATAAAAACTAGATTGGTTTACATGCTTATTGATAACGCTTTATCAATATCAATAGCCTGTTTTTGGTTGCTTTGATGGTTTGTTGGTGATACGTCCAGCGGAGTGTGGACAATGGTAGGCCATTGGTAGTTAGATATTTAATCAACCGCAGAATCAAGTTTTCGTGGTTTGGTTTGGATGTCATTATATAACCCGATAGACAGATTTGTTGTCATCTGGATCAAGGACCGAATCTCCACGCACAAGCTCAGACTCGTGAACCAATTCAATAACGGTCCAAACGCCGAATATCTTTTTCACACGTCGATAGACGGTTGAATTGCTTTTGTTGATTATTGGCTTTCTCATGAACTTTATATCATTGGTTGGTTGATGTTTCATTAGAATGGACTTTCTTCGTTTGGTTCTTGCGTTGGCTTAGATTTCATTTTTACGCCCCTCGGCGTCTTGGTTTTCTCTGGCTTCGGTTCTTCGGTGTTAGCTGATCCGATTAATCCGACCTCGGAAAACGTAATACGCGAGAACGTAAAGCCGATTCGATCACCACACCCAGAAGAGTTCCGCGCCTTCATGATCGTGATTGTTTTGTGGACGCTCTGTAACGTAACCGCGCCTTGAGATTGTATCGGTAGGACTGTGCCGGGCGGTGAGCTATTGAGCCACAGTACGCTTGCTGCTGCACGTGATATTACAGCTCCTCCAGCGAGATCGTCCATAGTCGGTGGACCGGATTTTACGCCTGCACCTGTGCCTTTCCTTGGATGCGAAACAAGGACTAGTGATGCGCCGTATTTCTCGATGTAAACCTTCACGCGATTAAGGAAATTGCGGTCTGCATCCCAAGGCTTCTCGTTTCCTGGCGAGGCTAGCGTGATCGGATCAATGACAATAATCCGCTTCCCCGCCTTGCATTGAAACTCGACCCAATCCGCGCACTGGCTCAGTGTCCTGTCGCCAAAGCAATGTAAATCTGGTCCGATAATTTCGTTTATTTGCGTGAGGTTTTTTTTGTATACGGAAAGCGTTTGTTCGGAATGCGTTGCGACCCATTCACAGTCCAGGTAATTCGTGTCCCCTTCGATCAGCGAAAGCAGACGATTGAGATACCACTCTTTCGTTTCTTCCAGCATCAGCACCGCGACGGGGCATACGCCAATCGTCGTCCAGTGGCGTAGGCACGATAAAATAAACCAGGACTTTGCGCCTCCTGGTGATCCACAGAGGACCGTCACCGAGCCGGGTAGTAGGCTTGCTGATCGCTCAGTGAGCGCTGGGAACGGCCAGGGAATAAGGGCGTATTGGCGGGATATCTTGGCGTTGAGTAATTCCTCTAGGCCGACTGGCCCGGTCGGCTCGTTGACTTTTAATTCTTCGATTGGCGGACCCAGAAGTGGCGAGTACCGCCGAAGAAGGCTGTCGGTTGTCGTGGCGAGTCCCCACGCCTGGGCAATCTCTGCGAGCGAGGCCACCCCTAGGCCAACGCTCACGCCTGCTCGACGGAAGGCAACTATGGCTTCGTTTAGCTGATCGTCGGGTTTAGCAGGGCGCATTGCCCGGTATTCTACCAGCAGCTTCCTCGCTATGGCCACTGGCGTGCCTTCTACGCGATCTTTTTCTGCCATTGTATCCATTACGACTGCGCCATTAAATGAGGCCGCTCAGCGTACCAGTTCCACCAATCCGGCGATTGGTCGGGGTAGGGGCACACCGTAGACTCTGGAATTTCGTCTTCCCAGCACTCGCCGCGTAGGTAGCGCACCGGATCTTTCCGGAATTTTGGATCAGGGTGAGCAGCTGTGAAAGCCTTGCAGCCGTCAGCCGCCGACTCCTGTTGGACTCGAGATAGCCGTTTCCACACCTTGAGCGTATCAGATTTACCGACCTTTTTTCCGTACCCTTCCCAAAAATCTTTGAATAAATCCGCATCAAACGGGATGTCTTTGTCCTCCTTCCGCTCGGCAACTTCCAGAGGCTTCTCTTTTTGAACAAATCCAAACTCACTCACAGGAGGCGAAGCCGACGCCTCTTTATGTTTTTTTGATCCCTTGATCCCTTGATCCCTTGATCCCTGATCCCTGATCCCTGATCCCTGATCCAGCAGCGAATGATCGTCGAGGGCTCGTCGAATACTCGTCGAATCCTCGTCGAGGAAGTAAGTCTTGATCTTAGATAGACTTGGGCGGTCAATGCGCTGGTGTTTTGTAAAATTAACAACCAACCCAATTGGACCATGCGAGAGGTGTTCGCGAACTTCAATCCACCCCTCGTTAGTAAGTGTAGCGAGGACTCGTCGAGCCCTCGTCGAATCCTCGTCGAACGGCCAGAGTGAGGACCGGATTAAAGCCGGAGACGCAAGAAAGTACCCCTCGTCGTCCGAGATATTAAGTAGCCCAATCGCAGCAAGACGGACATCGTCAGGTTGCCGCGCAAAGACAGGGTGCCCCCAGAACTCAGGTTTTACGGTGCGTATTCGCATTTAATGACCCCACCAAAAAAGACCGCCTCGCTCCTGCTTTCCCGAAAGTTTACGGCTTGCCACCAAAACGTGGCGCGTACTTACAGGAGCGAGTGGTCAGATTGTTTAGACAAGACCGCCGTAAAACGGCCTTGGTATTTGGTAATCTAATCGGCTAGCCGATTTGTCAAGCTCATCACCACATACCAGGCGGAAACGCAAGCCCATACTCGTACGCCAGCGACGCCGCTCGCGTAGTGCAGAGATAGCCCGTTCGTGGATCTGCGTCAGTTGTTCGTTTTTGTTCATGGAGCTCATACCATATTCCCGGCGTCAGGAATATGGTCAATTTCCTTTGCAATAGCGGCCATATATCTATCGCGCTGAAGGCTCATCTCAATAAACGCATTCGCGTCTGCTGCGTGCGTTACCGGATGAAAAAACGTGGCAATCGCTTGCTTGTGATCGTCTGGGGATTTGCCGTGATACACCGTTGAAAAAAGCATTTCCGGCATCGCCTAGTCAACGTTAAGGGCTGTGTGGTAGACTGGTGATGGTTCCATGTCATTTCTTTCCGGTTGATGGTTTCATTGTGCGCTAATCAGATTTACAGGGACGGCTTTCAACACCAGTCCGTTGACGCGAAATTGCAACGGCGATCGCAGTCCTACAAAATATCCCCGCCATTCGCTCGACCACCAGCGACCGCTCGTACCCTCACGGTTTGGCGATATGTCTATCCAATATAAATCGGTCATCGCCTCGCCGTTGATAGAAAACATCGGCCCATCGACCTCGATATACGCTGTGATCCCCGTGTAGCTGACTGAGTAGAGGCCATCCGGCCAGCCTGTTGGGTTGAGATTTTGGATTGCTTCGCCGGATCCACTGGAGCAGGCGGCGAGAAATAAAGCTAATATGATTTGCCCGTATTTCATACTTGCTTCCACCCTTCTTCCTTGCGTTGTTTGGCTAGTTCGTTGAGCCTCGCGTCTGTCGGGCAGCCGCGATATGCGCGCGAGAGACAGCAGTGCGAGCAATCACCAGTGGCCCGCGATCCGCCACTGGTCGCGCCTCGGTGGTAATATGGCCCCGGTGCCCAGCAGTGCCGACCAATGCAATCCGAATCGCGGAAGTCGTACTTTTGTTTTTCTCCGGTTTTGCGGAATTGCGTCATGGTGTTTCCTTTTCCTCCGGTTTCCACTGTATTTTCACTGCCGCAACCCTCTGGCCGTCGTGGCCAGAGGGTTTAGGATTTCGCCGGCCCGGCCCACCTCTACTCGGCCCCGGGCAGCGTGCCTTGGTACGCCTCCAGTTCTTTCTGATAGGTGATCGTGGCTAAGATGTGCGCGCGGAGCATGGTGAACGCTGGGGTGTCGCGTGGCGTCCCGTATTCTTCCGTGCCGTGGAGCCATGCGATCCACTCATCCGCCGTTTTTGTTTTGCATCCGACGGTGATGAGTTTATCGGAGCCAATTATGGTCCGCCCAATAGACGCCAGGCGAGCGCGGCGGCAAGCGGAACCTGGCCATTGCCTAAGAGCCTGATTCGGTGTGGCCGATTGGCCACCCCATGAGCCATTCGACCCAAGCCGGGTTCAGTGGTCCACCATCCTCTTGCTGGATAACGACATTGAGATCCGGCGAATGCCGAAGCGCTTTCTGCTTTCCGCTCCGATAGTCTCGGGCTTTGGGGGTGGGCAGGCGCTTGACGTAGCTCCCGCATACCGTTGGCGTCGGTACGGCGAGCGAGGAGCCACCAGCGGTCTCTCTGGTGGGGCGCTCCCACATCAGCCGCGCCAAGGATGCCGTCGCGCCAGGCGTATCCACGCGCCACAAGTTCTGTGATGACAATATCGCGGCCCCGCGTTCGGATGCGGGGCGAGTTTTCGAGGAAGACATATTCTGGTTCAATGGTATCGATCGCACGGATGACTTCATAGAATAGGCCGGATCGCTCGCCGCCAAGTCCCGCGCCTGTACCTGCTGCGCTGATGTCCTGGCAAGGGAAGCCAGCGCAGATTGCATCGACGCCAGCCAGTAGGGAAAAGTCAACCTCTCTGATGTCGCTTTCGATGACGTGGACGGTTGGGAATCGCTCGCGGAGTATATCACAGGCATAGGAGTTGCTTTCGATGGCATAGATTGGTTTGTGGCCGAGGATCAGGTCAGCGAGAATGCCGCCGCCGCCCCCCGCGAAAAGATGACATGTTTTCATGGGCAGTAGATGGGTTTCAGTGCTTGGTGTTGATGGTTTACTTCTATTTTGCCATGGTCGGCGTGCATTGGTACGCCTCCAGTTCTTTCTGATAGGTGATCGTGGCTAAGATGTGCGCGCGGATCTGCGCGAACTCCGGGGTGCCTCGCTTGGTGCTGAACTCTTCAGTTCCGTTGAGCCATCTAATCCACCCTTTGGCGGTCTTCAATTTACACCCAACGCGAATCTTCGCGTTGGCGTTGAGGAGTGGGCGGTAGCAGCTGCGCGGTGCAGATGCCCCGCCGTGCCATTCGCCGCCGTGCCAGCTGCCGCCGTGCCAGATGCCATCGTGCCAGAGGCCATCGTGCCAGACGCCCCAGTGCCAGACGCCGCCGCGCCAGTCGCCACCGTGCCAGACGCCACTGTTCCAGGCTATGCGGCCTCCGAGGTCCCAGCCGATATCCTCGTCGCTCGTGTCGGAGTCGAGTAGCCACTGGGGGCAGTTGGGTAGGTCTTGTTTTTTCATTGGTTTTCTTTCTGGTTGCGGTATTTTGTGGCGACGGCGTAGGGGTTCACGATTCGACCCTCTCGGCTGCGTAGGCGAGAAGCTGGCGGGCGACTTGCCGGGTGGTGAGTTTTTTGTCGGTCGAGTATGCTTCGTATCGCCCACCGTTCGCCGCGCATTTGTGATACCAAAACCCGTCTATGCCTTTGGAGATTTCACCGCATAAATCGTCGTTATAGCTGGCCCCCTTTGAGGCATAATTTTGGACGGTGTAGACTTTTGACTCGTTTTTCATGTGTTTCCTGTTTTCCTGGCGGCCTCGTGGCTGGATTGCCCTTTCCGCTTGGTTGATAGGCCTATCCTAAAGCCTTTCCTTGGCTGTCAAGCATATTTCTTTTATCTCAGTTTTTGACTGTATTTTCAGGCTTTTGGCGATTAATAAAAAAAACCGTCAGCGCGAGTTTCGGCAGAGTGGACCATCTCCTGCTGCTTCTAGTCTCTGGAATCAAGAAAACCAATTGCTTGACAAGCCAAGATCAGTCGCTATAGGGCGAGGATGGAAAAATTATCAGATTCTCAACTCAAACAGGCACGAAGCCAGATCGCCAGCGAGAACGGAAAGAAAGGCGGGCGCAATCGCGCACTGGCTCTGTCCTCTGCCAGGCGTAGCGAGATTGCGCGAAAGGCCGGGAAAATGCGCTGGAAAAACGCAAAGAAGAATTGTTCTTGACAGTCAAGAATCGACTGTATATTGGGCGCATGCAAAACGACACCTGCCCTGTGACCAGAGACCTGAATCACTACCTGGACGACCAAGACCTCTACGAGGCGCACGAAGACGCAGTAGAACTGCTGGCGGACGAGATCCGCGCAAGTTGGGCCGGATCGGTGACACAGTGGCCGGACGGTCACTGGTATTGGGCAATCCAGGAGGGGCAGGACCAAATCGCAGACGAGATCTGCGAGACGGAGTCCGAGGCCCGGCAAGGGCTGGACTCGGCGATGGCCCTTTTGCCAGCGAAGATTGCCAGGAAAAAGCTCGCGGAGGACTCGCTGTGATCCGCCCACTCCTGACCGACCAAGACGGAACGGTGCTGATCGGCACAATTCCGAGACGAGGTGCCACAATCACCGACCAGGCGCGATTCGCTGCTGCGTTGGCCGAAGCCGATACGTCCAAGATCCGGCGACTGGTGCGGTGGCTGATGGCACCGTTGGCTTAATTTTTTTTCTGGCCATCTTGGGTCCGATTTGCCTTGAGCATAAAACAGGACCACACGAAACCCGGCCAGAGTTGAAAAACATACGGTTCTACTGAGCCACCGCTAACGGCTCAGTCTAAAACGCACTAGTCCAGCGTAAAAAAGGACGAAAGAAAAACATGAACACGCCTGCGACCCAAACACAACCTCCGAAAACGTTTCGTGATTTAATCACATCAGAAGGGTATCGTCAGCAACTCGCTGCTGCGCTGCCGAAAGGTCTGACCGCTGATCGCATGATCCGCGTGGTGCTGACCGCGATAAACAAGACGCCGAAGCTGCTGGACTGCTCAAAGGAAACGCTGTGGGCGAGCGTTCTTAACGCCGCCGCTCTTGGTCTTTTTCCAGACGCTCTTGGCCGCGCCTATCTCGTGCCATACGGCAAGGACTGCACGCTAATTATTGGATTTAAAGGATTGCTGGACCTCGCATATCGCTCTGACCGGATCGCATCAATCAGCGTGCAGGTCGTGCGCGAAGGTGATATCTTTGAGCGCGAGCCAATGTCGATGCCGCCGATCAAACACAAGGTCGTGGAGCCTGCTGATGGATCATTTCGGAAAGCCACGCATTTCTATTCTGTCGCATACCTAAAAGGTTGCGAGCATCCATCAGTTGAAGTCATGAGCCTGCGCGAAATCAACGAAATCCGCGCCCGATCCAAGTCTGGACAATCTGGCCCATGGGTCACTGACTACGAAGAAATGGCAAAGAAAACCGTCTTTAGGCGGCACGCAAAGATGCTGCCTATGTCGGCGGAATTGGTCAACGCTTTTGACGTGGACCAGGATCATATCGACGTAACTACTGCCGCTCGTCCATCAGCGTCAGACGACATCGCGCCGAAGACTACCGACACCACGGCGGAAGTTGTGAAAGGAGACGAGTCATGAACGAATCACAACAAGCCCTTGCCATAATCCCCGCCGAAGTGGAGAGGGTGCGAGCCGAGAACAATCTCACCGTGGATTCTGTCCGGTCCATCTTTGACGGATTCGCCCCGCATTTCCAGAAGTTTGCGGAATTGCGCGAAGCCTCTGGAGCAATCGCAATCAACGCACCGAAGGCAGCAAGGACTTTGCGCCTTGCACTGAAAGATATTCGCGTATCTGCCGAGAAAACCCGCAAGAGCCTCAAGGAAGACTCACTGCGGAGAGGCAAGGCAATCGACGGCATCAATGCGATCCTCGAAATTCAATTGCTGCCAATTGAGAAGGCGATGGAAGACATCGAGAAGGCAGAGGAAATCGCGGAGGCTAAGCGCAAGGAAGCACTCAAGGCTGATCGAATCGCGGAACTGTCTCCCTTTGCCGATCCGACCTTCTACGACCTGGGCGGAATGCCATCCGTTCAATATGCCGAATTGCTGTCCGGCGCGAAAGCCGCGCATGCCGCCAAGATTGCAGCGGCAGAGAAGGCCGAAGCTGATCGAATCGCAGCAGAGAAGGCTGCGGCAGAAGCCGAAGCGAAGCGCCTGGCTGAGGAACGGGCAGAGCGTGAGCGCATGCGCGAGGAAAACGCACGGCTTGCGGCTGTCGCTGCCAAGGAACGCGAAGAACGATTGGAGGCTGAGCGGGTTGCTGCGGCTGAACGCGCCAAGATCGAAGCGCAGGCAGCTATCGAGCGCGAAGCCGCCAGGAAAGAACGCGAGGAAGCGGCACGCCTGGCTGCGGCTGAGCGCAAGAAGCGCGAGGAAGCCGAGGCGGAATTGCTGGCGAAACAGAAAGCGGAGGCCGATAAGATTGTGGCGCAGAAAGCGGCAGACAAGAAGGCTGCTGCCGCTCCTGATAAAGAGAAGATTGCGGCTCTGGCCGTTGCCTTTTCTGCTGTCGCAATCCCTGATATGGCTACGAATGAAGGTAAGGAATTGCGCAAGAAAATCGCGGAACAAGTCAGCAAGTTGTCGGGATGGATCTTGGCAGAGGGAGGTAAGCTGTGATTATTTGCGACCTCTCCATCCAAGATTATCACTCGTCATGCCCGGAATTTTTATCAAAAACGACAATACGTGATTACCAGACGCACGGCCCTGCTTGGTTTAAAATGGTGCACATCGACAAAACCCTGGCAAAGAAAGTTCCAGGTGGAGTCGAGCAGGGATCCGCTATTGATTGCTGGCTGACCGAAGGTGAAGCGACGTATCGGAATAGGTACGCGATCAAGCCAGAGGGCATGTCATTCGTGACAAAGGAAGGCAAGGCGTGGAAGGAATCAATCGGCGATTGCGAAATCATCACTGCGGAGGATCACGCGATATTGCTTGATGCGGTGGCAGCCGTGCGTGGCCATCCTAAGTGGCCGGAGATTGAAAAATGTAAAGCGCAGCAAACCATACGCCGCAAGAGTGACGGGCTTGGCCTTGGTCTTCAGTCGCGGCCAGACTTTCTAAACACAGACAAAGGATTGTACTTCGATTTAAAGAAATGCCGCGACCTCGATCTGTTTAGCAAGCAGGCGGTTTCGCTAGGGTACGCGCTCCAGGCTGGAATAGCTGCCTGGTGTCTCGCCGGAATGGGCATCGTGCTGGAAGAAACGTATTTAATCGCGGTAGAATGGGAGCGCGGTGCACGGTGCCGGGTATATCGCGTACTAGACGAGGCCTTGATTGCCGCCGATTCTAGCATGCGAGCAGCTGCGGCAGAGATTGCTGATCGTATCAAGCGGAATGACTGGACGGACCATCCGCCAGAGTCTGAGATATTGCAACTCACGGACTGGCAGATAGGGAAGATCGGTGCGACATGAAACAAAACCAACAAAGAAAAGGGAACGAATGACTTTATTTAAACTACAATTCGCCGGAATTGCCAAGAAAGTTGAAGGCCGCATGGCCGGAGACAAGCAAATCCTCGAGGTATCGCTTTGCAAAAAAGTGAGCAAGGCAGGAGTTGAGCCGCCTGTTTTCACCTGGATAAAGGTAACGGTCTGGCAGCCGCAAGAGTGGATGCTTGAGCGAATCGCTAAAGGCGTATTCGTCTCAGGGTGCGGTGATTTTTCGTCTCGCTCGTACGACGGCAAAGATGGCAAACAGACGGCAATGGAAGTCCGTTGCTCGTCGTTTGATATTGAGATCGCTGATGGTGCGCCGTCTCCTGCTCAAATAAAACCAGTCGCGGTTGCGCCGAGCGACGATGAACCGCCACTCTAATAAGGAAATAAAATGCAACAATACTGCACCGCATTCTGCGCAGCCGCCGAAGACTTCTGCCGCGCCAAGGCTACAACGTACTTTGCGGAAGCCGCAAGAAAAGAATAGACCAATGAAACCTTCACCAATCCGCCACATCGCCGCACATTTCGACACGACAATGCCTGAACGGCATTATTCAAAAGTATTTCACCGCGACCATCCAGGCCGTGAGATTGCGACCTTTTGCGACCGAGATACGCATATCGCTGATGCCGAGGCTTTCATCGACATGAGCCTTCAACGCGATAGATATATGGCCGCTATTGCAAAGGAAATTGACCATATTCCTGACGCCGGGAAAAAGGTATGAATTCCGCTAAGAAAACCAGGCAAGAACTCGATTCTGCTTTATATCGCCGTAGAATGAAAAACGGTGTAAGACTGCCGTGTGGTGAATCAATTAATGGCACATCATATATAATGAAGCAGCAGATAATTGCAGTATTAGAATACTACGGAATAAAGGTTATCGCATGAACAACCGAAGAAACCAAAGAATCGGCGCACAAGTCGAGAGAATCGCAGCATTAAGACTGATTTATCTTGGATTTAAAATGGTGTGCAGAATTAGCACGCCGACCGCTATTATCCGAGGGAAGCGTATTTTTTGCGGAAAGGCAGAAGGTGATTTACGGGCAGTAGGACCAGGCGGAACCAGCGTCCTTGTTGAGTGTAAATCACGGCCTGAGCGTCTGACATTCTCGGACCTCGAAAAACATCAGTCAGCGAGGCTTGACGAGCATCTTGCGCTTGGCGGTATATCGCTCGTGGCGTGGCACAATAGTGACGGGATCTACGTCCTGCCATGGGATATAATGCGAGCGCAAGGCTTCGGCAAAGGGCATGGAATTGGCAGCGAATGGGCGGCGAAGAATGAGATCAAACCGAATCAAAAAACAACCGATAAGGAGTCAAAATGAAACCAGCGCTTATACCTCTACCGATTGATCCGCGTTTAGTTCGACGGCAGGAAAAAACCAGAGCAGCGACGAAGAAAGCCTCGCTTATTCGTGGATCACAAACACACAAAATCACGCTTGATACTCAAGGAATAATTCTAGGCATCTTACAGAAAGGACCAGCAAGGCTACGAGAAATCAAATGGAAAACCAATATCGCCAATTATGTTTTGTCGCATTGTTTGAAGGAACTGAGAAAACAGGGGGAGATAAAACTTGTAAAAAATATGAAATGGGAGATGATAGAAAAGCGTGAAAATATATTGGAATATGTGGCAAAAACAAATACTTGACAGTCAAGTAAAGCGTGGCAAGACTAAAAAAGAATATGCGACGCGCACAACTACCCTACCGCTGTACCTGGGCCTATCTGCGCCGGGATTGGAACCACGAACGAAAACCGTTTGCTGTGCCGTGGGCCGAAATCGAATATCACGCAGAAATAATGCAGATATTCAGATGATAAAGTGCTCGCCATGTGTCCCGTCCCCTCGCCAGGAAACCCTGGCGAGGGTTAAACGGTAAAGGAGAACACCGTGAGACTCTTGCACACAACCGCCAACGGCAAGCCGCTAACTTTCGTCGCCGCAAATATCCTCAGCCTGACACGTCGTACCAGTGGCGGGACGTGGCTAGATTTTATCGATGGGACCGCGATCAGCGTAGATGATTCCTGTGAATCCCTGATCGCCCAGCTAGACGATTCTCCTGTCGCGCGGCCGCCTGGCGGGGGGGCGGGGGGGGGGGGGGGGGGGGGGGGGGGGGGGGGGGGGGGGGGG
>CAYIHQ010000005.1:0-39178 GCA_964362905.1 uncultured Ignavibacteriaceae bacterium | reverse complement strand
TCCACAACTTTCGCAGTAATCGGAGCAATCTCTGCCACCACAACCGTAACCGGCATTCTTACAAACTGCACGGGACTACCAGCCGCAGGTGTTACAGGAACAGCATTGGTTGCGGCTGCTATCGGTACTACGGTACAGGCGTATGATGCTGACCTTACTACTTGGGCGGGGGTAACACCAGGAACAGGGGTTGCAACAGCACTAGCAGTGAATGTTGGCAGTGCGGGTGCGCCTGTTGTAAATGGTGGCGCACTCGGTACTCCGGCCAGTGGAACTCTCGACAGTTGCACCACAAACACCGAATCCGCAAATAACAATTCCACGCAACTAGCCAGCACTGCGTATGCGGATAGGTTGACTGCGGGGACTTTGCCGGGTGCGTTTACTGAATTAAGATCAACTGGGCTTAACGTGACCACAGGGGGATTCTATAACGCAGCTAATAAGTTCGGGGTAGATAACAACGCTGGAACAACTCGTTTTTATTCTAGTGGGCTTAATGATTTAACTCGCGGTTCTTATGATTTCAGAGTTACAGATTCTGTAGGCACACTTGATATGTCTGTAGGCACTTGGACATCCACAACTTTCGCAGTAATCGGAGCAATCTCTGCCACCACAACCGTAACCGGCACTCAACTAATTTCCAATGTAGCCACCGGAACTGCCCCGTTATCAGTAACCTCGACTACTGAGGTGGCAAATCTTAAAGCGGCTACTGCTACGCTTGCCTCAACAGTAACAGTAGCAGATACGACCAGTGCTACTTGTTCTGTTGGCCTGTTCGAGTCAGCGACCGGTTCATTGGCAGCAAAGACTGACACCGGAATTACTTACAACGCAACTACCGGAGTTCTGACTGCGACCGGATTTAGCGGCCCATTGACGGGGAATGTAACTGGCAATGCATCTGGAAGTTCTGGCACCTGCACAGGTAATGCTGGAACAGCTACTGCATTAGCGACTGCCCGTGCAATCTACGGAAACAACTTTGACGGTTCCGCAGCACTTACGCAGATCATCGCCTCAACCTATGGGGGGACAGGCAACGGGTTTACCAAGTTTACTGGCCCAACTACGGCGGAGAGAACGTTTACATTGCCTGATGCTAGTTCCACTTTGCTTTATTCAGGTGGGGCATTAGGAACACCGTCAAGCGGAGTAGCAACCAACTTAACTGGAACTGCTGCTGGATTGACAGCAGGAAGCGCCACACTTGCATCCACCATAACTGTAGTTGACACAACGAGTGCAACCTGTAACGTAGCTCTGTTTGACGCATCAACAGGAAGTCTTGCTGCAAAGACCGACTCTGGACTTATCTATAACGCAACTACGGGTGTTTTAACGGCTACTGGATTCTCTGGGCCGTTGACAGGAACAGCGTCTGCAAATGCATTACTTGCGGGTTCAGCTTCGCAAGCCTTTGCTGTATCAACACTAACAGCAGCCGCCACTGGTGCCGGCAGTGTTTCTGTTACTGGCACTAATTCTAGTAATTCTGGGGTAGGGGTAAAGGGTGAGAGCACATCTACAACTTCAGGTACTTTTGCGGTGTGGGGAAGAGCAACCGGGGCGACTGGAAGCACAATTGGGGTATATGGTGAATGTGCTTCTGCAACGGGGTATGGTGTGAAAGCTGTGAATTCTGGTAGCGGCGTTGGCTTGCGGGCTGAAAGTACAAATGGAACCGCTATACAAGCCACTGCTGCTGGAGCCGGATACGCATTGTACATCGAAGGAGACATAACATCTCCCGTGAACGCGCCCTTAAAAATTGTTCCAGCAAATGCTGAGCCGACAGGCCCTAATGCTATTGGTGATATGTATGTCACAGCCGCAGGGGTATTGAAAATATGCACCGTTGCTGGTACGCCGGGAACTTGGGTTTCTGTTGGTGCGCAAACTTAAAACTTAACCTCTATTCCAAGCGAAAAATTATGCACCACAGCCCCGCCCTCAACGCCAATAGTCACATACTGAAACGCCTTGCGGTACTCAGCAGGAAGATAGTAGGCAACAGCAAATTGAATCGCTCCAGCAGCGATGAAGTATCGGTCAACTTGAGCCACAGATGGATGTTTGCCAAGATAGGAATTTTGTTCATACCACTTATCAGGATTGCGCGCAATATTGCGCGTCTGCGCCCAGTCAATCGAGTGCAGCGTCAGGTAAACAGCTTCGCGTCCTGTATCCGCAGCCGTCCATTCATCAGCGTGAGAATTGGAAGTGAAAAGTAAGAAAAGAACGAGTATGATTTTCATTTTTATAGCCCCTTTATTGATATAATATACATTATTTAAAAAAAAGCTACACAAACGTAGTATAACCGTAACATCAACTAAGGAGCTTTAAAATGGATATTAAAGAATTAGTAAGAGAGAAAGTATTAGCCGAGATGGTCGCGGATTATGCAGCTATTATCTTGGATATGCAGAAAGTAATCAATGAAGGACAGCAGAAGATAGCAGAACTGACAAAGGCAGTTGAGCCACCAGTTGCTCCAGAATAAGAGGTGAATAATGGATGAGCGCAGATCAAAACCAGCGGAGGATAGGCGAGTGCATGAGCGCGTTATAAAACTTGAAGAGTCGATGGAGGCGCATCTAGTAGAACATACGCAATTTGTTTCATTGCTGTCTGACAGTATAAGAAACGTAGAAGCGGCAAGTAATAAAATGGCCGTATCAATGAATGAAATAGCTGACGTGCTGAAAGTCTACAACAACACGCGCGGATTCATCACTACGATGAAGGTAGTGGGAGCTACGATATTCTGGATAGCTGCTATTGGCGGTTCACTGGCGGCGATTGGCGCATCTATCAGATTCTGGATTAAATCATGAGATACCTGACTAATAATTTCACATTACCAGAGTTGACGCATACCGAGGTGCGCAAATATGACAATACCCCACCAGATGCAATCATACCAAACATTATCCGTACTGCAAACAAGCTGGAAGAAGTGCGAGCCTTGCTTGGCAGCAAACCGATAAACGTCAATTCATGCTACCGTTCCCGCGCTGTGAACAAAGCCATAGGAGGCAGTAAAACATCGAAACACATGGAGGGTCTTGCCGCTGACTTCACATGTCAAACTTACGGCTCACCCCTTGCAATAGTCGAGGCGATTGCGAAAAGCGATATATCATTCGATCAGCTTATCTTGGAATTCTTCAATCCAGCAACGGGACGCGGTTGGGTTCACATTGGATTGGCGGCGAAGAACAGGAAGCAAATTTTAACCATAAATCCACACGGCACGTTTAGTGGCATTCACCCATAGGAGGCAACATGAACAAAATTAAACTTTGGTTTGACAGAATTATTCGTTCTCGCACGATGTGGTTCAATGCGGTAGTTGCGGCACTGGCAGCACTTGAAGGCGTATTTGGCATGTTGCAAGGGTTCCTGCCGGGTAACGTATTCGCGTATCTGACCATCGCCCTCACAATCGGGAACGCTATCCTGCGCGTTCTGACAACTCAGTCTCTTGCTGACAAATGAACCGTTACGCCATTATCATTGCTTGCCTGATGGTAGGGCTAGGCTTGACTCACTGGAAGGCGTATAGCCACGGTAAAGAAGTTGTGCAAGTGAAATTTGATACATATAAGGGGAACATCAATGACCAAGTTCAGAAGGCAAACGCAAAAGCGGCTGCAATCAAACTCGAACAAGACGCAAAGCTTGCCAAAGCAAAGACTGATTACGATGCTGATCGGCGTAGGCTTGATGCTGCTCTTGCAGGGCTGCGAAAGTCTCAAATTGTGCCAAGGAACGAAAGTTTGCCAGTGGCAGGATGTGGCAGCGATTCAATGCCCTCCGAAACAGGAAATACCGAAAGAATTGCTCCAGCCGCTGAGATTACAGCCGGAGCTTGTGAGGGTTCTGAATTCTGGGAAAATGCCTTAAAAGATACGTTACAGTGCTCTAAGTTGATTGAATTTGTTTCAAATTAACAATCAGCGCAGCAATCGCCTTGCCCACTACTGGCGACAGTTGGCAATCCTGTGCAATCTTGGAACAGCGTTCTGTCTCGGCATTGCGAATGCCTGAAGCATACTTCTCTAAGTACGAAAGAAAATCCGCCTCATACCAGCCGGAAATAAAATACTCTCCAGTAGTGTCCAAATCAAGTGATGCGTTGTAGTTAGGAACGTCCAATATAGAAGGCTTATCTGCTCTCGGTGTATTACGTTCAGCTTCTGCGGCATAGCGTAGAATGCGCTCATTGGTTAATTCTACGTAAAGCTTGTCAATGCGCGCTCGTAAGTCTTCAATCTCTTGTCGTGAACCATAACTGCCATAAACTGGTATTGTATTCCTGTCAAAGTTGCTCGCAGTTACATAGATCATATTGCTTTCTGCGGGGAGCGTTACATCGTCTTGATTAATCCAGAATAGCGGTTCATAGCTCATTTTATTTTACCTCATTCCAAAGTCCAGGATTATGTGCAGCCGTAGATAGAGCTTCGGAAAGAAGTGTAAATGTCTCAGGGGCAACTCTCATGGCTGTTACTAATGGTTTTAACCCTGAACGAGGAGTAATTAAGGCCACGCCAATAGTCCCATCATCGAACTCAGCTAGCTCGACACGAGTCTGAGAATCGTTGTTGCGAAGGCCTAAAGTACGAAGAATCTTTACATCACTCATTTCATTCACTCCTTTTCATTACTTCCAAAAGCTCGCAAACAGCGAGTACACAATCAAAACGATCACGCAGTAGTAACCGAAATATTGTAGGTAGATCATATTGACTACTCCTTACATACACCAGTTTGCCGCAATGCCCACCTATTTTCGCCAACAGCAAAGTAGTCCTGGATAATCTTGTGCCGTTGTTCGAGTGTTATTTTGGCCGGCTTGGCAAGTTCGTCGCGTAGTTGGATGTTGTCGAGGATTAGTATAACAACAAAGGCCATTAGGAATATGGTTAGCAGCATCCACGCGAAAATGGTGTGCGGAGTTTTCATTTGATTAACTCCACATCTTTAAGCTGGCGCGTCTCGGCATCGAAGGTTAGTTTGACGTTTGGTGTGTTGCATCTGTCAACCCCCGCCCACATTGTATACTCGCCACAACCACCCAAAGACACGAAATACTGCTTAACAATATCCGGCTTCGGTATGGGCTTCTTGCGGTAGATATTCTCAGGATTCCATGTTGGCTGACAGTAACTATACCAACTACCATCTATCCTGCTTTGATATTCAACCTCACCGCCATCCGCCCAATAATGGATAAGTTCTGCGTGTATGTGTGGTGTGCTCATTTTTTTACCCCCGCAAACAACTTAACGGCACGTTGTAAAAGCTGAACCCGCTTATCCTTCCAGAAGTCAAACAGAGCGTTTGGCCTTCCATTTAAAGCAGACCTAACCAGTAATTTCTCTACCTTGCTGTAGTTATCTGCTTCTTGTTCGGTAAACAATGATGATGGTGTTGTAGCCATTTCATTCTCCTTTTATTCTTGCATTCCAACCGAATCTGTCCCTATGCCGTTGCCGCTGCATTTCTTTGTAATGCTCATGACATTGAGGCCTGAGATATTTACCACTCATTGCAACTTTAGGTTTGTTACATCCTTCGACCTTGCAGATATGTTTTGGCTTTGGCGGTAATGGCTTGGGTTCCTGGATGTAGGTAAAGTTTACCCAAGTGTTTTCAGAGCGCATATCAGAACGGTATGGAATCCGAGTCGAAATCATCAAACGGTTTTTCAGGGTTAATCTTTACCTTTTCAGCCTTCTCTGGCGCGGCTTCTTTCTTGTCTTTTGATTGGCAGGAAAGGCTCATATACTTGCCTTTCGCGCCTTCTTTAATCCACGCAGAAAGCCACATTTCAGTGCCATTTACCATGATGTTGCCGGTATAATCTGGGCGTTTTTCATTTCCCTGCTTATCATTTTTGAAAAGTACGCCTGAATTATCTTTTTGTTCGTAGCCAGCCATGATTATTTTCCTTCCAGTGATTGAGAATACTTCTTGATTACTGCCCTTTCGGCGCTCGAAAATCGGCTCCATAACGCTGTTTTTTCTTCGACTTCTGTTACCTCGGAAAGTGCCACCATGACGGTTTCCATATCACCAGCATCAAGCGATGCTCTGACGGTATCAGCAACCCCTTGAAGGCGGCGTTTATCTGGTTCTGAGAGCACATCCCAATGGTCTGCCGGAACTGATTTTACAACCTTTTGCCCATCCTTTCCGGTAGTAGCATCAAGCGCGTCATGCTCTACGATTTCCATTGCAGTTACCCAAAGGTATCGGCGAGTATATGTCTCAACAGCCCCAAGATTTTGTATCGGATGACAGCCTTTGAGATTAGCCTCAGACATAGGGCTAGTAATCGTTATAACGCCACCTCCGTCCACATCCGTGATGGTTAGGGTAGCAACATCCACCGCGTAACTTACAACCCCGCAAAGCCCCAATTCAGCGAGTATCTGTTGGGTCGCTGGCAGGAAGTCGCCCAACTCGAAATATGAATAATTACTGAATTTATTCAGGCCAGTTTTCTTTAAGTCTGTTTTTTGCAGCTTAATCCGTGCTTCCATCAACTTTTTATATACGCTCATTTTATTCTCCAATTATTTCACCATGAATCTCACCACAACACATCACCAGCTCTCTGGATTCTTTCCCGCAATATGGGCATAGATACCATCCTGCGAATTCTGCTAACCAGGCCTCTTCCATGTCAGCACCAGACAGATTATCTCTTTCGTCTTGATCTTGCGATTGTTCGTTCATGGTCAATGTTGTCGATGTTGTTGTGTTATGTTGTCGAACAGTAATGATAATGCTGTTTCGACTCTTCGAACATTTCCCGCGCAGATGGAGTTTCATTCTCCGCTTTCTCTTCTGCGTATTTACGCCAATAATCGGATGCGGTTCCACGCAGACAGATAGACACAGCGCTTTGACTGATTTGATTATCAGGAAGCTCATCAGCAGACGCAACCAGCACCGCCAGCCGCATCATGCTTCTATCATCTGCTTGAGCTAACGCCTCGGCAAGATGGTTTGGCAAGAACGGGTAGAATTCACCCTCGGATGACAGCATTTGCTCGACTGTGGATTCAATCAACTTTTCGCGTTGATCTTCAAAATATCCTAGATTGCTCATTATTTAACCTCAATAAAATTGCCAGCCTCATTTAACTGATACCATGTGTTTTCCTTGAATCCTTGCTCACTTGTGACGCGTCTAGCCATTGCGGTAAGGTGCTGTAGAGCTGTGCGGCGTTTTGTGGTGTAGGTCATTTCATTCTCCCGTTATAACTAGAATAAATTGCGCTTTTTGAGCATCCCACGCAGCATCCATCGCAGCATCCATCGCAGCATCCCACGCAGCATCCATCGCAGCATCCCACGCAGCATCCATCGCAGCATCCCTCGCAGCAGCCAATTCTTTCTCTGTTGCTTGCCCGTTTGCAAGCCGCTCTGCAACATCAAGAGCATTTAAACTGCGTTGGTCAGTCATCAGGTGTTGCACTTGCCTTGCACACCACACCGCGAACAAACGCCAGTCTTTATCGTATTCAGGAGCAGAGCGCATACACCACAAAGCATCATCCAGTCCGTTGGATTCTAAAATATCCGTAAATGGTAATGGCACATCATCTGCTTTTGTTTTACCCAGATGTGCAAGCAATTTTTCCCAACCTTCCGCACATGGGCTACATTCCCGTATTTTATTCAGCGTTGTGAATTTCAATTTCATTCTCCCGTTTATTTATCTATGCAACGGTTATCATTATAGCTATCTGCAACTTCATGTCAATAGAACATTGCAAATAAATATTTAACTCGGTTATAATCAGCACATGGACAATTATCAAGCTCGCTACCTAAAGAATAAAGCAGACACAGCCAAGAAGCGTAGAGCCTTGTATTACAGGCAATTCAAGCAAGGCGTAAGCTGTATTAAACTCGCTGAGCAAGCTGGTGTGTCCAGGCAGTGTATGCACGTTATGTTGAGTAGAGCGGCAAAAGATTAGCAACAACCAAGGAGCCAAGGTCATTCCTTGGATGATGTGGCGAATACGAGGAAGCCCACAAACGAACGGGTGGCTCAAACTAGGTTAATTCCGATGTTTAGCGCGTCCACCAGACCTCGTCCATTGCGCTCCCCCTTGCGCGGCCTTAGCCCAGACTTCGGTTTGGGTTTTTTTTAAATAACTTGACACAGATGCGGCGTTATGGTCAAATATGGTTGTCTGGATGGCTACCAGATACAACGACTAACAAAAGTCTCTTTTGTGAGGCTGTCCAAGTTTATCCCGCGTGTTAGTCCGCGCATGTATAAATGGCCGCCAGCCGTCAGCCTCACAAAAGGGATTTTTTCATGTCAAAAATAACAACAAGGTTGCAACAAGCGGAAGATGTAATTGAGCAAGGATTGGTAGCATACCGCGAAGCAGGAAACGCACTACGCGATATAAGGGACGAAGGATTATATAAGCACAGTTTTAATACTTTCGAGGAATACCTAAAAACTCGCTGGAATTGGGAACGCGCCCATGCTTACCGGCTTATCGACGCGGCAGAAGTAGCGAGTAATTTGTCTCCCACGGGAGACATTCCACCAAACGAGCGGCAAGCCCGCGAACTCACAAAACTCCCCTCAGCAGACCTACAGCGCGCAGCTTACGGCGTAGCAGAAACCATAGCCGAACAGAATAAAGCCGGGAAAGTTACCGCGAAAGATGTTAAAAAAGCGGTTGAAACAGTCCACAAAGTCATCGCAGAAAACCCCACAATCAAACCAGAAGATATAGCCTCAAAAGCTATTGAACACGGGGCTATTGATGATGTTGAAGCGCACGATATAGAACCAGAATATACCGAACTTGACGCTGCACATGAACAAATAGAAGATTTACAAAACATGGTCGCAGCCGGATTTATTGGGGGAACAGATGAAGATCGGGCATCATCCTTGTCATTGCTGTCAGGCTTACGGAAAGAAATAAAAACCCTTCAAGCCACGCTATCCGCTACCGAAAGCCAGCGCGATTCTTTTATGCGCGAGTGTGCGGAATTGAAAAAACAGTGTGCCATGCAACTTAAAACAATCAAGAAGCTACAAGGCACAAAATGAGCCTCCTGCTACGCGACTATCAAGAATCAAGTCTCGTTAAATTGCGTGAAGGATTTATTGCCGGACATCGCGCTCAGATGCTATACGCACCAACTGGTTCGGGGAAAACCGAAACTGCCATATCTCTACTATCAGCAACCGCAGACAAGGGAAACCGCGTAGCAATGGTTTTAGACCGGCGCATTCTGTGCGACCAAACAAGCGAAAGGCTGCAAAAATACGACATAGATCACGGCGTATTGATGGCCGGACACTGGCGGTATCGCACGGATCGCATCATCCAGATATGCTCCGCTCAAACTCTCGAAGCAAGAGGCTCGTTCCCCGGTTTGAAACTTCTCATCGTTGACGAAGCACATTGCACTCGCAAGTCTGTCGCGGAATTTATACAAAACAATCCGCAAGTAAAAGTAATCGGCTTGTCGGCATCGCCATTCACAAAAGGGCTTGGCTCAATCTATACCAACGTTGTCAATGCCACCACAACCAGGGAGCTAGTCAATTCTGGCCAACTTGCTCCTCTGCGCGTGTTCATTTCAAAAGAGATTGACATGGGGGGCGCAAAAAAGGTTGCTGGTGAATGGAGCCAGAAAGAAGCCACGGAGCGCGGCATTAAAATAACTGGTGACATTGTTTCAGAGTGGGTAAAAAAGACGCATGAGATATACGGTGAGCCGAAAAAGACCATTGTATTTTGTGCTGGCGTAGCGCACGGCGAAGATTTAGCGCGCAAATTTGCAGAGGCCGGATACAACTTCATGTCAATCAGCTACAAGGACGAAGATGAATTCAAGTCTGATGTAATCGCAGACTTTGCGCGCCTAGGCAGCTCAATTCACGGCTTGATAGCTACCGACATTCTAACTAAAGGTTTCGACCAGGCAGATATTCACTTCGGAATATCTGCAAGGCCGTTCACAAAATCATTTTCCAGCCACGTCCAACAACTTGGGCGAGTGATGAGGCCGCATCACGAAAAAGAATCCGCAATATGGATTGACCATTGTATCGCCACGGGTCAGCGCGTATTAACGCACCGTGGTCTAGTAGCTATTGACATGATATTATTATCCGATAGAATATGGGACGGACATGAGTTCGTAACCCATAAAGGAGTAATAAGCCGTGGAAAAAGACCTGTCATTACATACGCCGGACTTACCGCAACCGCTGACCACCTCGTTCTCACAGCAGACGAAGGCTGGTGCGCCCTTGGGTACTGTGCCGACAAACAGAAGGCCATCATCACAACCGGAACTGGTGGGACAGCGTTACGGCAGTGTGATGATTATTTCACCGGATGTAGTGTGGTTGGGACTTCGACATCGGCGATTCATGCATGTTCTTTGCGAATGCGTTACCTGTGGTTATCGGTCAATTATTTCATTTACAAACTTGCAGGGTGGAGTAACAAAAGGATGCCGTCCATGCAATCAACCCAAGCGTGTGCCGGAGTGGCTCAACTCAAGGGCGGCGGGAATGATACAACGATGCAGGAATCCGAAAAATGTTCAGTTCGAGAATTATGGTGGAAGGGGAATAGAGTTCAGGTTCGATTCTGCGATTTCTTGCGCAGTTTGGATTCAAGAGAACTTGGGTTGCTTGCCGAAGCACAAGGAAATGGAATTAGATCGGATCGACAACAATGGACATTACGAGCCGGGGAATATCCGATGGGCAAAGAAGAATTTAAACCAAAACAATCGTCGGGACACAAAATGGTCTCCTGCGATGCATCAATTCAAATTGGTACACCCAGAGGTAAAATATGGGGATTCTCAATTACGAAAATTATTAAGTTTGGGTTTGAGCACGTCAGAAATTATTTCTCGCTATCAAAAAAGATCATCAGGGAAGAAGAAGTTTGGGACATCGTCGATTGCGGATCGCGCAATAGCTTCACTTGTGAAGGGCTGTTAGTCCATAATTCTGGAAACTATCTAAGGTTTCGGGATCAATGGGAAACTCTGTACGGCAGCGGGGTTGATGAGCTTGATGAGGGTGCAGAAACCGCTAAAAAAGAACCTACCGACATTGAAAAGGCAAAAGCAAAATGCCCGAAGTGCGGAGCATTGTGGCCGGGCAACTCTGACGTATGCGCGCATTGTGGGATGGTGCGAGTACGTCGAAATGATGTTGTGTCGGTTGCAGGCGAAATGCTGGAATTGACCGGACAGGCAGCAAAACCTGAAAAGTATTCCAGTGAATACAAAGAGCAATGGTATCAGGGGTTGCTTGCACACCTCCGTAGTCGCGGCAAGAATGAAAACAGAGCTTTCCATCTTTACAAGGAAAAATTCAAGGTTGAGCCTGCATGGAAGAAAGTAACAGGGTCGGCAATAACTCCCGCTGCAATGGACGCTCTTGGATATTTACAACGTGCGAACATAGCATTTGCTAAACGGAAAACAGCATGAGTCACTTCCTACAATTTGCCGAAGAACGTGGATTGGTTTTCAGCAATTCACCAATTATGCACCGATGGGCAAGGACTAGCACCATTGACCATCCTCATAAAAAGAACGGCGCATATATTTTTTACGGTGATTTTGGGGTAGTCCAAAATTGGGCAACAATGCAGGAAGCAGAAACATGGTTTTCTGATCTCGCTCAAACACCATTTGAAAAAGAGCTGCAAGAAGCGAAACTCAAGAGCGCACAGAAACAATACGCACAACAACGAGCAGACGGACAGCGCAAGGCGGCAGCGAAGGCGAAATGGATATTGAGCCAGTGCGAATTAGATTGCCATGCCTATTTAGATTCCAAAGGATTCCCTGAAATGCGCGGAAACGTATGGCGCAAACCAGACTGCGACCCACTGCTGGTAGTTCCAATGTATTGCGGTGATACCTTGTGCGGTTGCCAGTTAGTTGACATCACAGGACAAAAGAAGTTTTTAACCGGGCAGCGCACAAATGATTCATATTTCAAAATAGGGCAATCAGGCCGCGATATACTCTGCGAGGGATATGCAACAGCTATCTCAATACACGCGATTCTAGCCGCAGCAAGGATGCCAGCGACCATCTATGCCGCCTTCTCTGTTGGGAACGCAACAAGGCTTGCCAAAACGCATCCTTCCGCCTTTTGGATAGCTGATAACGATGTGTCAGGTGTGGGGCAAAAAGCTGCTGCTGAAAGCGGTTTGAAATATTGGATGCCGCCTGAATCAGGAACAGATGCAAATGACTGGCATAAATCTGTTGGGTTATTCCGCGCAACAATGGAGTTGAAAAAAGTTCTGCTGGCAAGGTGAACAAATAAATGTTGCAAGGATTTAAAAAATGACTATAATGTACTCATTCGCGCACACGAATAAAACCGTTTCAGTATCAGTTCTTAGGGTTCAATCCCATCCGTGTGCGCGGCAGAACTGAGACTTAAGCGGTTTTTTTATTGCCTGAAATAACGTACTCCGAACGACATTAAGAGCCTAATCGGGCTGCGCGGAAGAAAACGATACATGGTAATCCGCAGAATTTATGCGAGACGGTGCAAATCCGAAAGAATCCATGCGACTGGTACTGACCACGAAGTCGAGGGCATACGGTGAGAGAAACCCAAATCCGTAGCATCGTGGAACCTGTTAAACAGGGGTGAAACCTAGCTATCCTTTTCCCCTGTGGGGTAGGGGGTACTATGGGTGAACGATAGCAACTACGGAGTAGCGGGGTGTTATATGGACAAAAAACGCGAAAAAAAACGGGCAAAAGCATTATCAAAGTTTGCTTACGATAATAGACTCAATCCAACTTTGGCGGAAGAAAAAATGAAGTCCGTGCTAAACAAGAATACAACCGGCGAACGATGGACATTTGAGCGCCCATGGAGATGGAACTTTGTTTCTTGCCGGTGTTTTGGTAATCCGAATCACTAATGATGAGGCGATACACCAGACAGAAAAGATGCTCGCAAAAATAACTAAGATGGTGAAGGTTAGGACTTTTGAAAACAAGGTAATTTTATGTTGAAAAAGATGATGAAGTGGATAAGTAGAAAAGTATGGATTTATAAATACGCGAGAGCGGAGCGGATATATTGGACAAGAAAATGACTGACCGAACCAAAGTAAACAAATGGCTCGACTCAATCCAGGAGTTTGATGAAGCCACAAGATCAGAGGTGTTAGACGCTTGCAAGAATGATCTTGAATGCCGTAAATATTTTGTAATGAGGGCGGAAGAATGCAACCAGCAATCGCACAATTAATCGCAGACCTTCATCCTGACGATGTAATGGACTTCGAGGAAAGAAGTTCCATAGCTGAAATAATGGGCGGATTGAGCCGGGAAGATGCCGACAAGCTGGCTTTGAGCGAGGTTATGTCGAGACGGATGTTAAAGAAAGGTGAAAAATGCGCTACATAAGCGTTTGCAGCGGCATCGAAGCAGCTACCGTAGCGTTTCATCCTTTAGGGTTTACGCCTATTGCGTTTAGTGAAATTGATCCTTTCCCATGTAAAGTATTGGCTCATCATTATCCAGAAGTGCCTAACTTGGGCGATATGACAAAATTTAAGGAGTGGCCAGATTATGAACCAGAATTGCTTGTGGGAGGAACCCCATGTCAATCATTCAGCATCGCCGGATTGCGAAAAGGATTGGATGACCCGCGTGGCAACCTCATGCTTACCTACCTTGCCATTGCTGCAAAGTATCGCCCCAAGTGGATACTTTGGGAGAACGTCCCTGGCGTACTGTCAACGAACGGAGGACGGGATTTTGCAAGTTTCCTCGCAGGGTTGGAGCAATGCGGGTATGGGTTCGCCTACAAAGTTCTTGACGCTCAATACTGTAGAACAGATGGATACCCTCACGCAGTACCCCAAAGACGGCGGCGTGTGTTCGTTGTCGGATGTCTTGGAGACTGGCGAAGTGCCGCAGCGGTACTTTTTGACAGCGAGGGCTTGCGCGGGAATCCTCCGCCGAGCAGAGAAACGGGGAAAGAAGTTGCCGGGACCTTTACGAGTCGCACTAAATCAGGTGGCTGGGGAACAGACGTTGACCTTGCCAGTAGCGGATATATGCGAACCGTGCCAGAAGTAGCGAAATGTTTAACGGTAGGACAATCCATACGCTACGATAGCGAAACCGAAACCATGTTACCTTGTGCGGTGGCATTTGGAGTTGGCGAAAAGCCAGATGTATGGCATTGCCTTCGATCTGGCGCAAGCAAGGCAGATAAACATGAAAGTACAACTTACATCCTGCAAATGCAAGTGCGTCGGCTTATGCCCGTTGAGTGCGCAAGACTCCAAGGATTTCCTGATGATTATTTGTCGCAAGTTCCAAGTGCATCTGACACACAAATGTACCGAGCATTAGGGAATAGTATGGCGGTAAACGTAATGAATCTCATCGGACGGCGTATCCAAATGGCAAACAACATCAAATAAACTAAAAAAAGGAGTGAAATGAAAAGCAAAATAGATAAGGCGGAAATGCGGGTTCTTGCGGATGAGCTGGATAAGGAAGTGCTGGCATTAGAGCGAAATGTAGAAATCGAAACCAAAAAACTTGAGACCAAGAGAATGTACGCAAAAGCAGCACGGGCTATATTCCTTGGACTGGAGTATGGTGGAATAAAATAAACAAAGGAGCCAACAAAATGAGTACAGATTTGGATTGCAGAACGTGCATGAATTTTAGTGCCTTTCAATCCGCGTGCAACTCCATTCAGCGTTGTCAAGGCGAAGAGTGCCTTGATGGTGATTTGTACGAGCAAAAACAGGCACTATCGCTATGGAATAAGTCGCAAAGTACACAGTGCCAACATATATGGAAATGGCATCCTATAGCGGGTGAGGGCAAGATTTGCGCGTTGTGCGGATTACGAGATTTTAAATGTGATGATTGATTACTAATGATGGAGGTAAACAGCAGAATGGAAATCTTAGAGAAAATGCGCCATGCTTTAGACCGTCTGATTGCCCGTAGGGTAAGCCGCCCGTACTGCCAATGGAGCAGTAGGAGTGATGCACACGGTACATGCGGATATTACCAAGTATGCGACGGGTGCGAAGACCATATTGTGATGAGGGAAAATAAACCACAAAACGCTTGCAATAAAGCTAAATCGGAGTATAGACTGCATCTTGGCTTTCTTGATTGGTCGGCTAGGGTGTGTTTGGTAGTAAAGAAGTAAAGAAAGCCCGCTAGCGAAAAAGGAGAATTAAGAATGAGAAAAGTAGTTGAGATTATTGCAATATTTGTTTTTGTGCTGTTATTCCTGTTTGTGGTGATCTATACAGGTCGCATATTTTCTAACGCTACAACACCGATAACACTGCATACCCCAAAGCAAGGGATTACCTGCGCGGCAATGGTGACTAGTGATGGTGCTGCAATTTCCTGCTGGAAAGACTAAGTGGAAGTAAACTTCTTACGGTGCAAAGTTAATTAAGAAGGAAACATGGAAAAACTACTCACAATCAAACAAGCCGCAGCACAACTGCAAGCCTGCCCGTTGACGATCAAGAACTGGGAAAAGTCAGGAAAGATTAAACCGATGTACACCCCAGGCGGTCACAGACGCTACACACAAGCCATGCTGGATGAGGCGGTGAAATGAAAATGCCAATTGCGTGGCACAAGCAATGTTTAGCCAATCAAAAGTCTTATCTGGAAAATGAAAAGAAAAGACTGGTTAGTATGATGAATAATGTTGAAAGAATCGGTGATGAAATCCGGTTTTATGAATTCCAGATAATCGAAGCCGAAGAACACGGAAAAGATGGTTTCGATCAAGATAAATACGGCCGTAAAGTTTCCATACGGGAACGCTCTAAGTGATAACAGACTGGCACCCAACAAGCCTAAAGCCAGTGAATAAATGCTGTGGTGGCGAGTTTTACGAAGTGATGTTGAGGACAAACGAGATTGAATGCCATAAGTGGGCTGGATTTTGGCCTATTCCTGAGAACTGGATTAAGTCATGGCGTGGACAAGTGAGATAGCGTGGAAAAAAACAAATGGCAGGATATGTCCACGCTTGAGCAGCGGAAACTGCTAAATAGTGCATGTCGGGACTTATCAGAGCAACTAAGATGGCATGGGAACCACCTTTCTACTGATGACTTCCGCCACCTTCTTTCAGGAACGATACTAGGCTGGCGCTTGATGCCAGCAATAGACAAGGGTGAAGGCAAAGCTGCTGGATTTATCATGTTGGGCGGTAGTAGTTTGGATTTGAGCAAGAAGCAATGTATGGACGCGATAGAGCTTGCCTTCACCCTTGGAGACCATCCAGAAGGGCAAGGGCTGAATTGTCCACCTGTGCGATGGGGTGAGGTGGTAACAGGGGCAAGATGGATAGCTGATGCGGCATAACGCAAAATTAACCAGTGGTGCGATAGATGCACCCAAACCGGAGTAGAGAGCATGGAATATACTGAAAACGAAAACAAGGCCGCTGGCGCACCGTCTGCGTTGAGCGTTGATACATGGGGTGAGTTTTTAAATGCGCGAGCAAAAGTAATAGACTGGCTCGCACAGGAACATAACAACACGGAAATTGCACAAATACTTAGCATGACTCCTACTCAAGTAATGGACATTTATTCGCGTGATAGATTATTGGATGTTGTGTTTAATTGCGGATCAACAGAAGAGATAATGCGCATGGATAAAGATGGGATGACATACAAAGGACAGCGCATAGAAGATGGTGGAGAGGCGCACAAAGCATTTTTGGAAGTGATGGAAATGATGGAGAAAGTGGAGCTTTTGCGCGACCGTCCCTCTTCACCGCCGGGCTAGAGGTACGACCATGAGCATTGAATACATCAAAAAGACATACGGCGTCCCTGCTAAACGAGGCGGGAAGGTAAGATTTTACTTCGCCGGAAAATGGAACAGCGGAACGATAAAGAGCGCGGATCATCGGCTGAAAATCGCGCCCGATGAATACCCGCACAACAGATTGACGTTTCATCCGACCGATGTTGAGTACCTCTAACGTCTAAATTAACCGGCTCGCGGGCCTTATCCGCGAGTCTGGGTTGAATGCGGGGTTATGCCTCACTGACTGGAGAAGACTGATGACACCGAAACAGAAAGAGCAGTTCAACCGGATGCGCTCCACATTGAAGCGGATTGCCACCGGATACCAAACTCCGGAGCAGTTGCACCGTAGCGCAGAACCTGAATACGGGATTGATTCGTATGAGGCAATTGAGTATGCCTACGAGAACATTCAGCAAGAAGCGCAGAACGCAGTGAAAGGCGTTCGTGAGGCATAACTAGATTTATACGACACGCCGACCAATTTACTCAACTATGCAAACATGCTCCACTTGTAAATATTGGCAAACCATCCCAGTCCAGGGAAACGAACGAAGCGAACCCGCCATGACCAAAATGAATTACCGGAACTGTGCATTAGACAAGTCGAAACTAGGTTCGGGGCGTTATTTGCACAAGGATGCGGGTGGATGTAGTAAACATGAGTAAAGCGCATCTAAACCGACTGGCAAGCCTTCCATGTGCTATTTGTGGATGTGAGCCAGTGCAAATACATCATATCCTTGAAGGGCGTATAAAAGGGCGCAAATCAGGCCACTGGACGGCAATTCCGCTTTGTGTTCCATGCCATGTTGGGCAGCATGGGATACATGGCGATCAAGCAATGCTGAAAATCCACAAAAGCACGGAACTGGAATTATTAGGCGATACTTTGGAGAAACTTTACGGATGAGCAAAATCATACAATTTGTTATTGAAGGTGTGCCTTGCGCCAAAGGTCGCCCGAAGTTTGCAGTCCGTGGCGGGTTTGCAAGAGCCTATACGCCCAAAAAGACGGCGGACAACGCAAAAACCATTGCAGGTGAGGCGATAGTATCAATGGTTGGTCGGAAACCCTTGGAAGGTGCTTTAAACTGCGTATTTGAGTATTTTATGCCTATTCCGAAGTCCACTAGCAAAAAAGACAGAGAAAAAATACTATCAAACGAATTACGGCATATTAAAAAGCCGGACGTTGATAATTTGGTAAAACAGACATGCGATGCGCTGAACGGTATATGCTGGATTGACGATAGTCAAATTGTTGATCTTACAGCCATAAAGCAATATAGTGATTTTCCACGGACGCATATAATAATTACCGAGGTGCTAAAGTGATAATATCCAAAACATGCCAGAATGTAGGCTGTAGGTCAACCGCTACTACCCGCTACAAGCTCCAGAATGGTCGCAGACAATGGCGATGTGTCAAGTGTGCGGCCAGGCGTAGCGGTAAACTGTTGAGTTAGGAGGTAAGAAATGAGCTTAGACGTTGCATTGTTGGTGACAAAACCAACTGAGGTATATAGCTGCAACATTACGCACAATCTTGGAGCGATGGCGAAAGAAGCAGGAATCTACATGCACTTGTGGAGGCCAGAAGAAATTGGCTTAACCAAGGCGGGCGAATTGATTGATCCGCTACGCGCCGGACTCGCCCTAATGAAACAAGACCCTAAGCGGTTCAAAAAGCACAATTCACCGAATGGATGGGGAATGTACGAACATTTCGTGCCATTCGTTGAAAAATACCTTGCAGCTTGTGAAGAAACGCCAGAAGCTACAATCCACGTTAGCAGGTGAACATGCCAAACGAGCAAATGCAGAATGGCAAACAGAGGTTGAGCAACAAGCTAATTTTGTGTGTGATGAAGGATAAAAAACCCTCCGAAGAGGGTTAGTCGAACAGCCATTCGATCAGTATTGTAATCAATACCGCACCAATGAGGAGGAGAATAGCCATTATTCACCCCTTGGTTGCTAAGGTTATAGCTGCACGGCACAATTCAATCAACTCTTGATTATATCCTGCGTTTTTACCGCATAGGATAAATTCCTGCAAAGCCGCCAATAATTCAGGAGCGGCAGCTATCAAATATCCGTTTGCTTCAGTTTCAGGTGAATCAACCTTCCCAAAATCAGCAACGGCTTTGATTTTGTGATCGGTATAAACCACAACAGCAGAAAATTCTTTGTTATATTTCCATGTTCCTTTAGTGTGTGTCATTTTGTTACCCCTTAGTTTTACGTTTATCAGGTACAGGCAGCTCAACAGTCTGGCAATAGCGTTTAACGGCTATCGACACCCAGGATTGAGGGACTTTAAACGCAGTGGCGCAAGTTGCTTGCGAGCATGAATGCTTAATCAGGTACTCATAAAACAATTCGCCTTGGCTCATACTGTAACCTCTTCTTTAATCAATTCAGGCTTACGAATTGGAGTTTTGAAGTTGGTATCTATTCTAAAATGCTCGTTTGTCATTCGCGCAGGCATTACAAAAGATCGGTATTGTTTGAGTATCATTTTATTCCCTCGCATTCTGAATCAGTTAGACAGCCGAACCCATGATTGCAGGTTGGGCATGGATCGGCGTTTACTTCGTCGTTAAAGGCAAAAGAGGATGCGACCAAGTAAAGCACGAAGGCCAAAACTGCGTAGATATGGCTTTTCATAATGTCACCCTTATTTCCTTTCAATACTGTTAAGGGTTGCTGTTCCATAATGCGTGCCTATGCTTTCATCCGACCATGCGTATCCATTTGATAAAATCCATTGCTGCACGCGCATCTTCGCGCTATCTGAAAGCTCGTTAAAATCATATATCGTAATTAGTTTTGTGTTCACGTTATTACTCCTTTTTAATTATGCTCAGCGGCTAACTTGAGCGAATAGCCAATTATTACTAATTCCCGCAAAGTTCCAACTCACGGAGCAAGCGGCAAAGATTCAGGCGGTAGCATTCAATATCAATCAGGCCTTTTTCGAGTAGTTGTTTGATACTGGCCAGTTCAGCTTTGATATATATGGTTCGCATGATTAACTCCTTTATTTAATATCAGCAAAGCACACACGCTCGCCAGCACCCTTTAACACGATCTTGCCGGCAGTCTGTGTCACTGTAACCAATTGAGGAGCGCAGGCCTGTACAGGTGGCAATGGTGGCTCCCCTGCATGGTGTATGACCAGGACTATTATCAGTGTGATTATTTCAATCATGATGTGTCTCCTTTGTTTGGTTAAATATGAGCCAAAACAGAATCGTCAAGGCTCTTTATGTTATGGAATTTGCCACCTGCAAAGGCGTATTTGCCGGGTAACAATAAACAAGTTTCCGCAATGTTGCCGTGATAGTCTGCAAAGCTATTAGCAGTCCATTCGTTATTTGATTGTTTGTTGAGGAACTCATGCGCCGCTTCAAGCGTTTTAAATCCTTTGATAGTCAAGCGGCAACCTTTGAAAGATGATCCTTTACGGATTGTGTACATGATGATTTTCTCCTTTATTTAACCTAACTTCAATTGAGCAGGTGAGTGCATATTATACTTACTGCATTCTATGTCAATAAGATATTATATGAGCTAGTATTCACTATCAAGTAAAGTCTCATAATGTGACCAAACTTGTCACATGACAATTATCGTCACACGCGCGCGATCATATAACTGTAGATACAGACACAATGAAAAGAGTGGATAGGAAGAGTAGATTATGTAGGGTAGAAACAGCCATTACGGATGATTCAGGGTATAGGGAAATAGGGTACCCTCTCGCACCTCGCACCTCGCACCTCTACTTGTATACGTTACACACAGCGCACTATGCACATTCTTGGTCGTGCTTGTGCTGTCACTCACGCTGCAACCCATACCAGCCATACTTATTGGCTCTGGCTGTGGCCTGGCAGGTGAGCAGGCACTAACCGAGGGGGGGGGGGAGATGATGGTGAGGAAATATTGAGGTTCCATCCTCTGTACTGAAAAAGGTAATTTGGCACTTTTGTGTGTTAAGGATGATTGAGTGATGTTAGTGAACACTAACTAAAATAACAGCCTGTATTAGTTTTAGAAACTGAAGTAGATTGGAGGTAGAGGTCGGCACATGGCTTGATGTTGAGTGGCTTTTGATTTTAGGTTACATTGATACTACCAATAAGAGTAAAGAGTTAAATATTTGAAAGTAGTGTTTTTGTTAGTTTAATTATGTAGTTGACAGTTTTGCATTTTGAGTGTAATGTCACATCACTGTCCGATTTGAATCACATCTTAGTGTTTATGCGGGTTATGGGGGTGTTATGGCGAGATTATCTGTTGTAGATACTGAGACTGGTGAGGTACATGAGGTAGCGGAAATAAAGGATACAAGGTTAAAGAGGAAGGCTGTTTGGTATAAGGGGATGATAGTGGGATCGGCTAGATTATCAATGATGGATTTAAGTTCGTCTGATTTCAAGGTTTACCATGCCATGATTGGTATGATTAAGTATGGGAATAAGGTTGTAGTGAATCAGACTAAGTTAAGTGAGTTGTTAGGTCTTAGGAGGGAGACGGTTAGTAGATCATTATCAAGTCTTGAGAAGCATCGGATTATCGAGAAGAGGGGTAGGAGTCCTAATTCAATCACTTATATCATTGGAAGTGCTTATGCTTGGTGCGGGAGTGATGCAAATGAAAAAGAAAAGTAATGTAATTTCCATAGTAACCCCTGTGATATTGGAGAGGGTGGCGAAAATGAAGATAGCTCAAAAGGCTATTCCAAAAGGTAAGGATTGGGTTGAAGTCTCCTATGCTCAAAAGGAAGAGGCAAAACAATTGGGTTGCAGGTGGTGTCCTATTGAGAAAAAGTGGTATGCTTCGTCTTGGGTTAGCTCTAAACAGGTTGAAATACTGTTAAAGGAAAGTGCGGAGAAGAAGTTGAAGAGGTTTTTCAAGCGTTCATTGACTAAATAACGAAGCTCACTAACATGGCCTACGATAAAGAAACTGATTCATATATGACTGAGACCGAGCTTCGTAAGCTGGAGAAGCAGCGGAAGAGGGCTATCAATAAGGCGAAATCTGATGAACAGGCTGCTAAACGGCTTGAGTGGGTGAACAAGCAGAAGCTGGCGCGCCAGCCTATTGGTACTGTTGTTGGGAATAAGCAACGGATGCAGGAACTCAAGGATTTGTTGCTAAGTGAAGAGAATGGCAAGAAGATAATCGAAAAGGCTATTTTGATTGCTATGGATGATGAACACCCTGGACAAGCAACAATGTTAAAGGCGTGTCTTGATAAGATATTGCCAGCAAGCTTATTTGAAGATAAGAAGGGTGGAGCAAGAACTGCTGTCCATATTACGATTGGTCGTGTAGGTGAAACTCCTGTTGAGGGAGAGGTAATAGAAAATGAGTGAGAAAACATTAAATTTTCATGGTAAGCCCGTTCAATGTATCACGTCTGAATTGTTTCATCGAGACTCACCATTGTATAAGGTGTTTATTAAGCTTGACCCAGAAAGCAAAAATATAGATTTTGAATACTCTTGTTGGTTTGACAAAGAGAAGGAACATTCTGCTGGTTTGGAAGATCAGGCTATTGCTGAAGCTATGTTTGGACTAGAGCGCACTATGTATGGTATAGAAAATGAGTAGTCCTCTTGTAATTGCTCTCCCAAAGGCCGGGAACAACGTAACAGAGAAGGCTTGCAAGCTACTTGGGCTATCACCTGCTCACCATAAGCATACCGCCAATTATCATCTTGCCGAGACCAACAAGGTAATCTACACTTATCGTAACCCGCGAAACGCACTTGTTTCCGCGGTAAAGTACCTGAATAGCCAAGTCAGGGGTATGGACAGCCTTATCACTGAAGATAAGTTGATAGACCAGTTCTTTGACTTTTTCAACTGCTCACTTCCTTACACATATCGTGCTTTTGCTCCTTGGCACAAAACATCTGCATGTATTATCAAGTTCGAGGATTTGATTACAAAAAAAGAAGAAATGAACAAGATTGCCGATTACATGGGTGTGAAACATTGTTCTGATGCAACTTACGCTCAACTTTATGGCTCAAGTCCTACTTGGAGCGGTAAATTGTCTGAATGGGAGCTTGTATGGACTGACAAGCTGGATCATTACTGGAAAGAAGAAGGTGTGGTCGAGATAGAACAAGGCTTGGGGTATCAGCTTGCACTTTGAGCTTCTAAAATGGCAGGATGAGGTTCTAGCCGACAAAACACGCTTCAAGGTAGTCTGCGCTGGTCGCCGCTGTGGTAAGTCCCGTTTGGCAGCTATTATGCTGCTTATATACGGTCTTAAATGTCCTGACGGCTCTGGTGTCATGTATATCGCACCAACACAAGGACAAGCCAGAGTCATTATCTGGGACATCCTAATGAAACTTGGTTTGGATGTGATAGCAGGAAGCCATGTGAACAACATGGAAATCAAGCTAATCAATGGATGCACTATCTATATAAGGGGCGCAGACCGTCCAGACACACTTCGAGGCGTTTCCCTGACTTTCGTTGTGCTGGATGAATACGCCGACATGAAACCTATTGTGTGGGAGCAGATTGTTCGCGCTTCATTGTCTGACAAGCTTGGTGATGCCCTGTTCATCGGAACTCCAAAAGGACGAAACCATTTCTACGACATTTTTATGGTTGGTCAGAGTAATGACAATGAATATAAGTCATGGAGCTTTACTACCGCCGATAATGAATTGATAGAGCCAAAAGAAATAGAGGCGGCAAGACGAACCCTATCAAGTTTTTCTTTCAAACAGGAATATTTGGCTTCTTTTGATAATGCCGGAACCAATGTTTTCAGGGAAGAATGGCTGAAATACGGAACAGAGCCGAAACAAGGTTCATGGTATATGGCCTGCGACCTGGCAGGGTTTGAAGCTGTAGGACAAGATGCTTCCAAGTCAAAGAAACGACTGGATATGTCAGCATTCGCAATAGTAAAGGTAACAGATGAAGGTAAATGGTTTGTGCGTAAAATTGAATATGGCAGATGGGATGTTCGGGAAACTGCGGTAAGAATACTGAAAAATATCCGCGAATTCCGCCCAGTCATGATAGGAATTGAAAAAGGAACCACAATGAATGCTGTTCTTCCTTATCTGTCAGACCTGATGCGTAAGAACAATGTATTTTCCCATATCATCCCTCTTTCTCATGGAAACCAGAACAAGAATGACCGTATTGTTTGGGCGTTGCAGGGAATGTTTGAACATGGTCGGATTACGCTGAATGAAGAAGGGGCAAACTACAATAAGTCATGGCAGCAGGAGTTTGTTGACGAATATTTGATGTTTCCTACTAAAAACGTCCACGATGACCTGATAGACGCGCTTGCTGACATAGCTCAAATGGCGATTACGAACTACCGCGGTGAAGAAAACGAAGAAGAATACGAACCGCTTGACATTATTTCAGGGATTTGATACGGTGTAAGCACTCACTAACCTGCGGGTGAAATCATGGCCTCAGAAAATCCTTTGGAAATCATACAAAACAATACCGCTCAAGTGATTGATAGCGTAGAGCCTGAACCAAAAACAGAATTCTACGAAAACACGGAAAACGACAAGGAGTTGTTGAATTTTGTGATTGACCATACTGATAGATGGCGCGATTACCGCGACCAAAACTTCAGTGATGACTTTGAAAAATACGAACGTATCTTCCGTGGCATTTGGGATGTTACAGACAAAACACGCGATTCCGAACGTTCAAGAGTAATTTCCCCCGCAACCCAACAAGCTGTTGAAACAAGCCATGCTGAGTGCATGGAGGCTATCTTTGGTCAAGGGGAATATTTCGACATAAAAGATGATCTGAAAGATAATAACGGCTCTGTAGATGTCGAGGTATTGAAGAATCAGCTCTATGAAGATTTTGCCCAAGACAAAATCCGCAAGAGCATAGATCAAATAGTGCTACTTGGCAAACTGTTCGGCACTGGAATTGGTGAAATTACAGTAAGCAAATCCAAGCATTACTATCCAATGACAGTTCCTGTAGATAACAACCAGTCAATGTATGGGACAGGCGAAAAAGATCGTGTTTGCGTAAAACTCAATCCTATACATCCAAAAAACTTCCTGTTTGACCCAAACGGAACCTCGGTAGATGATTGCATGGGCGTAGCTATAGAACGCTATTTATCCATCCACAAGATTGTCGCTGGCATCGCATCTGGGAAATACAAAAAAGTTGACATAGATACGTTATGGGAAGATGACTCTCTTGAACCTTCACTGGAAGTCAGGAACTTTCAGGATGACAAGGTTTTAGTGATGACGTATTACGGTTTGGTTCCAAGAGAATATTTAAGCGAAAAAGAAAAAAAAGATGATTCAAGTGAATTTTCAGAAAGTGTTGAAGATTACGAAGATATGGTTGAGGCCATCATCGTCATTGCCAACGGATCACTGTTACTCAAGGCAGAAGAATCTCCATACATGATGAAAGACCGTCCTGTTATCTCTTATCAGGACGATACTATACCAAATAGACTTTTAGGACGTGGGATAGTAGAAAAAGCCTACAACATGCAATGTGCCATTGATGGTTCCATGCGCTCCCATCTTGACGGGCTGGCTTTGACTTCAGCACCAATGATGGGCATGGATGCTACAAGACTTCCAAGAGGAGCAAAGTTCCAAGTAAAGCCTGGTGGCAATTTCATGGTAAATGGAAATCCTGCTGAAATCCTGTATCCGTTCAAGTTTGGAGTTTCTGATGGACAGTCTATGGAAACCAGCAAGGAATTCGAGCGCATGTTATTGATGGCAACCGCCACGATTGACTCGAATGGCTCTATTGCGCCTGTCTCTCGTGATAACCAGATGGATATGGCAACCGCCACGATGATTAAGAAATACAAGCGGATGTTGGTCAACTTTCAGGAAGATTTCCTTATCCCTTTTATCAAAAAGGCCGCATGGCGTTACATGCAGCATGACCCTGAACGTTATCCTTCGGTCGATGTTAAGTTCATTCCTACGGCAACTTTGGGAATTATTGCAAGGGAACACGAACAGAAACAACTTGCATTCCTGATTCAAACACTTGGCGCACAATCTCCATTAACGCCTGTTTTGATGCAGGGATTATTGAAAAACTCATCTCTCTCTGACAGGGAGAAGATGATTGAACAGATGAAGCAGATGAGCCAGCCAGACCCTGCCCAACAACAGATGGCGCAACAACAAGCACAGATGCAAATGCAATTAATACAGGCACAGATAGCAGAATTGCAAGCTAAAGCAGGAGTACATCAAGCGGATGCTCAAAAGACAACCGTAGAAGCACAACTTGCCCCACAGGAAACAAAAGCAAAAGTTATGAACGCCATATCAACCAATCTTCCAAATGAAGATCAGGCAGCCACTACCGAATTTGACCGCAGAGTGAAGATTGCTGACCTGATGCTCAAAGAAGAGGAAGTGAAGAGCAAGAAGGCGATTGTTGCTATGCAGATGGCAGAAAAGAAACAAAAACAAGAAGGAGATAACGCCTATCTTGATAAGTTACATGCACAGTTTACCGAATCGGAGCAGTAGTCATGTTGAAGCGAATCGTTGATTTGCTCAAGCCAGAAGTAAGTGTTGAGGCTAAACAGACAGGGATTACCCTGTTCATAGGCAAACAACTTGAAAAACTTGATGCCCGCCTCAGAACGCGGCTAATGATGGTGCTGATACCTCATTATTTACTGGAACCATTGTCCATACTGGAAATTTAGCTGCTAGTGATATTGCTGACATAGCTGGATTCTCAGGGTTTATAGCGCATACAGGAAGTTTAGCAGCAAGTGATGGTGTTGATAGTTTTGTGGCATCAGGAATACACATAAAGAACAAATTGAAGTATTGGAATGGAAGTGCATGGCAACCAAAACATCTGAAGGAATTTGATGGGGCAACTTGGCAAACAAAGACACTTAAATATTGGAATTGTTCTACATGGGTAAATTGATAATGGATAGAGAATTGCAGGACTATTACGAAGCAAGATTGTCAATTATGGGGGAGAAGGGATGGAAAGACCTCATGGAAGATTTGGAATTGATGATTGGTGACAGGAACCGGATAGATAACCTTTCCACGCTTGAGCAGCTTCATTTTGCCAAGGGAGAGCTTTCAATTATGAACTGGTTGAGAGGGTTAAAAGACCTTAGTGAAAAAACTTATGAGGATTTGAAAAATGTGTCCGATGTATGATTTCAAGTGTGTAAAGTGTAACGATACTTTTGAAAAACTTGCAAGTTATGACACGGCAGCGATAACTTGTGATTGTGGTGGAATGATGCAAAGGCAAATATCACTTCCAAATATCGTCCTTGATGGAACTGACCCAAGTTTACCAGGGGCCTATGACAAGTGGGCAAGAGACCACGAAAGACGAGCCGAGCAGAACAAAAAGAAAAGTTATTATGAAGGATAGCTTGACAAGCTATATTAATTGTGATTTACTGAAAGTAAGCGCTCACTAACAAGGTTTTCCTTGATGAGTATAGATAACCTAAAACCCGAATGGGGCAGGAGAGTAATAAATGGCTGAGATATATGACGTGATTGAAGAACAAGGCGAATTAGAGGTTGTTGAGCAAGCGATTGCAAAACAGGAACCTGAACAGAAGCAACCGGAAGAAAACTTTGATGATATTTTGCCGAGCAAGTTCAAGGGCAAAACTGCAAAGGAACTAGCGAAGATTGTAGCCGATCAGGATTCGATGATTGGCCGTCAAGCGCAAGAGGTTGGAGATGTTCGCAGATTGGCCGATGAATTGCTCAAATCACAACTGAAGCCAGTCGAAAAAGAGAAGCCCAAAGAAGTAGATATTTTTGAGAATCCGCAGGAAGCAATGCGGCAGGCAATTGAAAACAATCCCAAGGTTATTGCAGCAGAGCAGTATGGTTTGCAGGCACAGCGGGACATGGCAAAGCGTGTATTGGTACAGAAGCATCCTGATTATGGGCAAGTTGTTCAAGACAACGAGTTTAGAAACTGGGTGAATGCAAGCAAAGTAAGAACGCAACTGTACGCACATGCTGAAAACTATGATGTAGATGCCGCCGATGAATTGTTGTCCACGTTCAAGCAGTTAAAAACAGTAAAGCAGCAACAAGTAACGCAAGCTGTCTCTGAAACAGAGAAGGCGGCGCGTGAAAAGTCATTGCAGGCTGGTGCTGTTGATACTGGCGGGAGCGGGGAAAGCTCAAAGAAAATGTACTCTAGGGTTAAATTACTTGAAATGCAATTGCGCCGTCCAGATGAATATGCGGCATTGGCAGATTCAGGAGAATTAGCAAAAGCATATTTTGAGAAGCGCGTTAAATAAACCATTTAGGAGAATATCATGGGCTTGGGAACTAATCACAGCACAGTAACAACGGCAGCAAATTTTATCCCTACACTTTAATTTTGGGGATGTAAAACCGATTCTGAATAACTGGGAGGGTTTTTTAGCCTAATCAGAGGGAACACGAAATAACCAAAACGCAGTTCGATACGGAGGTATCATGAAGCGAGTAAGTTGGAAGTATTTAGCTGGATTGATTGACGGAGAAGGTTGCATAGATGTTCAAGTAAACAAGGTTGGAGGCAAGTTTTATATCCGACCAAGATTGAGGATAGCAATGTCTGATGTCGCAGTAGAGTTACTTGAAATGTGCCAGTTGAATTTTGGTGGTCATCTTTACAAAAGAGATCACGAAAGTAAGAACTCAAACTGGAACAATGCAACAAGTTGGGAATTGGCTGGTTACAAACAGTCTTGCCCAGTTCTTAGAAACATAGTTAATCATCTAATCCTGAAAAAGGAACAAGCTAGGTTCTGTCTTTGGATGGAATCTGAAGTTAAAGGCAAACATACCACGCAAGAATGCGTTGATCGTTGCCGAGATGAGCTGAAGCTAATGAAGCGTGACCCGCACAGACTAAGTGAATCGGCGCAAGCAGAGGTGCTTGTGATGCTATAGTCGGAGCGTTCGTAATGACGCTGGGAAATGTGGGAAAACGAAACAATCGCCGCTTACAAGAGGAATCTTGTTGTGGCAAACCTTGTAACAAAAATGAGCTTCAAGGGTAAAAAGGGCGATACGCTGCATATCCCTGTCCCTGCGCGCGGCTCTGCAACTGCCAAGGCTGCAACCACGGAAGTTACATTCATCGCTGATACCGCAGGTGTTATCGACATTTTGATCAACAAGCACTTCCACTACGCAAAACTGTATGAGGATATTGCTTCCATGCAGGCAATGACTTCGATGCGGCAGTTCTACACGGCTGATGCAGGTTATGCGCTTTCCAAGCAAACCGACCAGGATTTGCATCTGTTGGGGGCTGGTTTGCAAGCTGGTTCCATTACTGGTGCTACCAATCTGTATGAAACCGCCGTAATCGGTGGTGATGGTTCTACTGCATTCAGTGGTTCAGCTAATACCAACACTGGTAACGGTACGGCACTGACCGATACAGGCATCCGTAAGATGATTCAATTGCTGGAAGATCAAGACGTTGACTCTTCCGAGTTGAAACTTGTTATTCCGCCTGTTGAAGCAAACGTTTTGCGCGGGATTGCACGATTTACCGAGCAAGCATTTACGGGTGACGGCTCTGTTCTCAAGACAGGAATTATCGGGAAGCTGTATGGCGTAGAAGTGTTTACTTCAAGTAACTGCCCTTGGATTCACGTCAACAGCGTAACAGGTACTCAATCGGTAACATTCTCTTCGACTGCGCCGACTGGAACCACTTATGCAGACGCATTTGCATTGACAGTAGACTGGACTACATCTACTCCTGGCGACACCAAATATCGCGCCGGTATGTTGCTGCACAAAGATGCTATTTGCTTGGCTGAACAAATGGGAATCCGTACCCAGTCCCAGTACATTCTGCAATGGCTTGGCGATGGCGTTGTTTCCGATACGATCTACGGGGTGAAAGAGCTTCGTGATTATGCCGGAACGAGTTTTGTTGTACCCGCCTAAGTAATCACATGAAGAGGGGGTGGTGAAAATCACCCCATTTCTCAAAACCATTTAGGAGATAATCATGGCAGATACACTGGTAGTAAACAAATCAGAGCAAAACAGAAATCAGTTCGGCGGCATGTACAATGAAATGTGGATGGTGACAATGACGGTAAGCGATATGGATGCCGTCGCAATAAACGATACGAAAGTATTAACATTCACAGTTCCTGGAGTTGCAGCAGGAGACCATATAATTTCGTATGGATGTTCTGTTGATTTTAACGATGGAACAGATCAAGCGATTGTTACATTTCTCCCATCTGCTGCAAATACCGTTACAATGTATATTCATGCAGACTTGGGAGAATTTGCAGCAGACGCACTGACAGCAGGGGTATTCAAATTGGTAATCGGTCGCCCGAGTTGGTAAAACAAAAACCCTGCTTCGGCGGGGTTTTAACAATGGAGAATTGATATGGATATACGCTCATTCGGGCCACTAGCACTTACCACATCAGCCGCTTCCGCTGTAAGTATTTGCGCTTCACAATCGCCTGGCGCTGGTGCGATTATAATCAATGGATCGCTGGCTTCTGGCGGAGTCGCAACGGTAGCTGGAGCGCAGTTGATTACACTGGTATTTGGTGGAAATGATACTGGAATCACTTTTACCATTACTGGCACTGATTCTGACGGACGTGCGCAAACTGAAGATGTAACTGGCGCGAGTGCCGGAACAGCTACGTCAACCAAGTATTTCAAGACTGTAACCGGAATTACTCATACTGGTTCTGTTGCAACAACTTTGACATCTGGCAACACGATTGATGCCGTATCAAATACAGTTCGTCCTAATTTATCAACAGCACTAACTGCTATCGGCATTGGTGTAAGGTTGGTAAGCGGCACGGCGACTTACAAAGTTCAGCATTCATATCAAGATGGCACATCTTCCCATCCGACTGTATGGTTTGATAATACTGCTGGAGCGAAAACAGCATCCTCTGAAGCAACCTATTCAACGCCAATTGCAACAATCAGATTGCTTATTTCTGCATCTGCTTCTGGATTGCTTTCTGGAAACATTATACAGGCGGGGTAATGATAATATTTAGGTGTAAGAGATCAGGAAACACAGTATCATTTTCCAATCCAAATGATATAGAACAACTCAGGAAGCACGAAGGTTATGAAGAGGTGAAAGATGAAATCAAGGCCGAAACAGTTACCGCCGAAACTTCCAACACAGAAGTTCCCGAAAAAAGCATTATTGATCGTTCCGTTGAAGATGAAGAAAAAAAGCCAGAAGTGCTAAAGAAGCGCGGAAGGCCAAAAGCAAAAAAGTAACAAGTTAATGCCATGCAGCCTAGCTACAACATGGATAATTTAGACAAAACCTAAATATTTATCGGATAGCTACTATGGCAACACTCGCAGAACTTCAAGCACAATACGCTAATCTTGCAGAGCAGGATTCTTTCGTTGCCAGACAGCGCAGGAAGGCAATTCAGTCGAAAATTGCAGCCATGCAAGCGCAAGCGGCACAAGCAACACAAGCATCTTACACGCCATCTGTTGCACCTATTCCTACCCCTGCTGGTGGAATGTTGCCACCTCTTGCACAAACATCTTTACCATCTTTAGCCAATGCACCTGTTGGTCAAGATGGGGTAAGTACATATTCGCCTGATTTATTACAAGGTAATGTATCTGTCCCAGCCTCTGCCCCAGCGGAACAAACCACACCTATTCAAGCTGCACCTCCTACTGCGCTTCAACAATACCAAAAATACCTACAGGATCATGCGAACGAGGGTTCTTACTCAAACGACATGGGAACGTTTGGCAAATCGCCACAACAGTTAGGTAAAGAAGCATTCGATTCTTTGCCTGACGGAATGGGAAAGTATGAAGTAGCCGCATACTTGAGAGACGCGGAACAGAAACAAGGTATTTCTGGGGATTTCTCAGAGGGGGGTGGTGGTAGTACAAGCCAGATATATGTTCCAGTTGATTATCTCAATAAAATTAGCAATGCCACAGCTCAACTTGCGAAGTCAAATGACCCACGGTGGGAAGCTGCGTTAAATGCCTACAACACAGGACAACCAGTACCCGCTGCTTTTCAGGATGAAATTAATAAATATCGGAACTACTACCGCGAAGGACAAGCAGAACCGGGAAAACTGACACAAGAAACCATAACTGCTGCCAATACACAATGGGCGCAAGATGTTGCTCAAAGTCCATTAGACAGGGCAGCGGCTAGTGTGGCAGGGTTAGGCTATGGTTTTTTGGGCGGCACAGTAGGTTCGGCAGTAGGTGGGCCAATTGGCGGTATGCTTGGTGGAGCCGCCGCCGCAGGCGCATGGAATTCAGGCAATACAGGGTCAGGTGTTGGTTCATCTAACCCTATATTTGCTCAAATAGGAGGTGCTGTTGGCGCGTCTGGTGTTGGGGTAAACACTACAGGACAAGTCACCCCAGAACTAGGTTATTATAATTCGCCAGAAACTACAATGCCTCTTAACGAGGTGCCGATGTACAACGCACCCATTGTAGATACAACTCCTGTTGGAACGACTGATTACACTGCACCTGTCGGACTCGAATCTGTAACCCCTCCTCCACAGATAGAGACAAACGACTTTTATACTTCACCATCTGGGTACACCCCTCCGCCGGTAATTCCGAACGAATTTTCGATGCCGCTTGAATCTGTCCCGATGTATAACGCACCTATTGCAGAAGCTGCCCCCGTTGCCGCAACAAATCTTGGTCAATATGCCGCTCCTGTCGCTGTAACCACAGGTGGAATGTTGGAATCCTCTGCACTTATACCTGCTGCTACTCAAACTGTAGCTCCTGCTACTGGTGGATTACTGACAAACGCAGCAAACACTGTAATTCCAGCCGCAACAAATTGGTGGGAAAGTCCTCAAGCATGGAGTACAGGGTTGAATATGCTTGGTGGTTATCTTCAAGGAGAACAGGCGACACAAGCGGCACAAACATCTGCCAATGCACAGATCGAAGCAGCCAGAATCGCCGCAGAAGCCGCAAAGTTTAAGCCGGTAGGAGTTACTTCAAGATTCGGTCAATCGCAATTCGGTTATGACGATAAAGGCAACTTAATATCTGCTGGATATAACCTTTCGCCGGAAGCAAAAGCGCAACAGGATATTCTGATGGGCGTATCTGGAAATATGCTTAGTCAATACCAAGGCGCACAGGCTGCTACAGCCCCTATGGGGACCGCTGGACAGCAAGCAATGGCACTTGGGCAAGGATACCTTGGGACTTCACCGCAAGCGCAGGCAGCGCAGTATATGGCTCAACAACAGGCTTTGCTTGCACCAAGTCGTGAACGTGAAATGGCAGCATTGCAAGCAAGATTGCAGGCACAAGGTAGGGGTGGTTTGGCTGTAGGAGGAACATCTAGCGGAATGATGGCTGCGAATCCTGAACTTGAGGCTTATTACAATGCCATTCGTCAACAGGATTTGGGGCTTGCTGCACAAGCTACGCAAGGTGGAATGGACTATGCGAAGTTCGGTGCTGGAATGGTTGGCGCAGGAGGAGATTTGATAAGTGGCATGTATGGCACTCAGGCTGCTGCTTATAAACCTTACCAAACCGCTTTAGGGGGAGCTACAACACTTGAAGGGCTTGGTCAGAACCCAATGGACTTGGGAATCAATATTGGCGCAAAAGGAACTGCGGCAAGCGCAATGTCAGGACAACTTCTTGGACAAGGAATGGCTAATGCCGCAACTACAATGCAACCGGCTAATGCTTATAGCCCGTGGGTTGGATTGCTTTCTGGTGGGGCTAATATGATAGGCCAATACAATAAATCTCAACCTCAACCTCAACAAAATCAGTGGGGGAAATAACATGGCAGACAATATCGTAGCAGGATTGTTCGGATTAAGCCCAAATCAAATCCAACAGCAACAGCAAGAACAGACGTATCAACGGGCGCAGAACTTTGCTCAACAATCTCCGTTTGAACGTGCCAATTCCATGATGTATCAGGGCGGTGCTGGACTGGCGAATATAGGTGCAGAAAGTATGGGCTTGGTTAATCCGGAAGTGGAGGCAGCCAGACAACGGCAAGCCGCAATGCAAGGCGCTGATGTGCAGACACCGGAAGGACTGCGTGCTCTTGCCTCCAGACTTCAAGGCATGGGAATGCAACAACAGGCAATGATGGTTGCTGCCAAGGCTAATGAAATAGATGCACAAAGGCAGGATATGGCATACAAGAAAGCTCTTGAAGAAAAAGCTTTGCGTGAAACTGAGCCAAAGGGTGAATATCAGGAAATCGGTGTTAAAGGGAAACCAGATTACCGGCAGCGTGTGAAGATGAATCCAGATGGAAGCTATGTGAGCATTGGCGAACCTTACCAAATTGCTGCTGGCGTTAATGTAGATGCTAGACCATCTGGCGTCGTTACTCCTCCAAAGAACCTTACAAGAGAAGCAAGATTGTTGTGGGAACTAAAAAATGGATTGATTGACCAGACAACTTATGATGCCTCTATTGCTGCAACACCAGGCGCAAAATTAAAAACAGAAAAAGTTTCTTCTGCGAATTTAGCTGAATCAGGATTTAAAGCTGTAGAAAGAAATATAAATGCTTTATATGATGATAAAACTAAATCACTAACAGATGCGGCTAAACCTTTGTTTGGAAAATACGCACAATATAGACCTGATGTGTTGCAATCTCAAGAAACAGTGGATGCGAATACAGCACTTGAATCTCTTACAAATCAGGTAATGATGGCAAATCTTGCTGACGCAAAAGAACGTGTCGGTCAATCATTTGGGTCTATGCAAGTTCAAGAATGGGATAAGTTCACACAACAACTTACATCATTAAAGAGGGGATTAAGCGAAAAGTCTGCTGCTGAAGCAATGCAGTATGTTAATGATTTTATTAAAACAAAGCGCAATATTTTAAAGATTGCACTTGAGCAAACTCCAAAAGTGGATATTGAGCAAACAGAACCATCTGTTGCTATTAAAACAATGCCGTCGCCATCACAACATACCGGAAGGACAATTAAGGATACAAAGACTGGTAATCGTTACAAATCCGATGGAACTAAATGGGTGAAGCAATAATGGCTTTCATATTCGAAGATGAGGCAACAGAAAAAACGAACGCAAGATTTGTGTTCGAGGATGAAACTCAAGCTGAAAGACCTTTAAAACAAATTGAAAATCAACCTGACTTGGCAGCCAGAATCGCCGCTCCGTTTGTTTCAGGAATCAAAAACCTTGGTGGAGCTATTGTTGAACCAGCATTACAAATGGCAACCGGATTCGCGGCCAAACCAATATCAGAAATTGGTGGAATGGCTGCTGCTGGAAGAGAAATGATTAGTCCTCAAGGGGGCGATCCAGAAGCATTTAAGCGAAGCATTGCAGAACAGCTTACTTACGAACCAAGAACCACAGGAGGTAAATTTGTAAGCCAGAATATTCTTGCACCTATTGGTGGTGTTATAGAAGCTGGAGCAAGTGCTATTGGTAAAGGTGCGGAAGCATTGACCGGAAGTGAATTGGCTGGCGGTGGAGTAAAAGAAGCTGCTATGCAGGGAGTTGGATTCTTAGGCGTTAAGGGTGCTCCAAAGGCAGCGGCAAGCATAAGAGAAGCAAATATTGCTAAAGCAGCATCACTGGCAGAAAAACAAGCAAGGGAAACTATTGCGAACAATATTCGGACAGAAGGAAATCGAATCGGTCTTATAGCCCCGGCAGAAGGTCGTCTTAAAGAAACCTTATCTAATATTGGTGGTGCAAATTCTTATCTTTCCATGAAAAACATGGAAACCATTACCAAAAAGGTTGGGGAAGATGTTGGGATAAAAAAAGGTTCAATATCTGATGTTGATGTATCTACCAGAATCAAGGAATTATCTTCTCATTACGGTGCTGTTGAGAGCGCATTGGGTAAAGCTGTTCCTATTAAACTCGACTTCAAGAAAGGTGTGAATGACTTGCTGGAGCCGATGCAAATAAAATATGCACAAGACCCAAAATCGTTTGCTTCTTTAAAAGCTCCGATAGAACTTCTTGAGCAACAATTAAAACCAATTGTTGATGCAAGCGGGAAAATGGTTAAGCAAGAAATTCAACCATCCATTGTTATGGACAAGATTCGCCAATTGAGAAGCGATGCAAGAAAGTACGACAAAGACACCACTGGCGATCCTGCAAAAGCAGAAATGGCTACTACAAATTACAAGCTGGCAAATCTATATGAAGACTTAATAGAGAATTCATTACAGAAGTCTGGGAAAACTGCACTTCTTGAAAAGTTCAGGGATGCAAGAACGCAACTATCAAAAATTCACGTTATTGAGGCAGCACGGCGAACAGACGGTTTGATTGACCCACAGAAACTTGCTAGTGTTATTGGTAAATATGCTGACAACAAAAGAGTAGCAACAGGGAGCTTAAAAATCGCTGCTGATTTCGCAAACACATTCCGGAAAGTTACCCAGCCTATAATTAAATCTGAATTGCCAACAGCAAGCAGATGGGAAATTCCTATGGCATGGACAGGTGCGTTAGGGGCAGTTCCTACAGGCGGCAAATCACTTGTGCTTGCATCACCAATGATGGCAAGAGCAATAGCTCCTTCATTGGCAGAACGGGGATTGTTGCAGGGTAAAATACCATCTTATGAGTTGTCAAAATTAAGACAAGCAGCACCAGAATCCGCGAGAATAGGGATGTTAGGAGGGGCTTTTTCTCCTTATGTTAAAGAGGAACAACAATGACTTTTCTCCAAGCTGTTAATGAGGTATTGGCAAGGCTGCGCGAATCTTCCGTAGCTGCTGTATCTACATCTGCCTATTCAACAATGATGGGTAAGTTCGTCAATGATGCAAAGCGACAGGTTGAAGATGCGTGGAACTGGGATGCACTGAGAACTACAAAAACAGTTACTACTTCTAACGGAGTTAGTACATATACCGTTACTGGTTCTGGTCGATTCCCAAAAGGAATTAAGATTAACGATTCTACCAATCTTAACGAATTACATAATGTCCCGCTGCAATGGATTATCGACCAACAACAACTTACCACAACGACAAATAGTGCGCCAAGTTATTATGCGTGGAATGGTACTGATGGAACTGACAGCAAGATTGAACTGTTTCCTACTCCTGCCGGAATCTACTCTATAAAATGCAATCTCTATGTTCCGCAAGTAGCGTTATCAGCAGATGCAGACATTATCACGATTCCGCATGAGGCTGTTATAGCTGGAGCGTATGCTCGCGCATTGGTTGAACGTGGAGAAGATGGAGGTTTGACAAGTAGTGAGGCTTACGGGCTTTACAAGGGAATTCTTGCAGATCAGATAGCTCTTGAGGCATCAAGATTTATCGAAAACAGTTGCTGGGTGGCAGTGTAATGGCAAAACAAATAACACCATTTGCGATAACCGCACCTGGATTTTTTGGTGTAAACACACAGGATAGCCCTGTAGAAATGCCGCATGGGTATGCTCTGATTGCGTCTAATTGCGTCATTGATAAATCCGGTAGGGTGGCATCAAGGAAAGGATGGGCGAAAGCTCATGCTTCCAATACAGAACTTTCTACGGGGAACGTAACCTGTATTGGTGAAGTGATTGAGAATGGCGGAACTGCAACAACTGTATGCGCAGGTAATGGTTATTTATTCAAACTAAGCGGTACTGCGCTAACCACGTTGACTTATGGCGGAGGTGGAGCAGCACCGACAATCACGTTGAATAATTGGCAGTTCTGTCAGTTGAATGGAATAGGAATATTCTGGCAAAGAGCTTATGACCCGTTGATATATGACCCCGCTGTTTCCACCACAACATTCAGGAGATTATCAGAAAAGGCAGGATATGCAGGAACAGTACCACTTGCGAATACAGCGATTAGTGCTTACGGCAGGATATGGTGTGCAGATACAACAGCGGATAAAAACACAGTTACTTTTTCAGATGTAATTACTCCTCAAGTCTGGACAGGCGGAAGCTCTGGAACATTGAATCTGTTAAGTGTATGGCCCAAGGGTGGGGATAAAATAATCGCCTTGGCAGAACACAATAATTTCCTCGTTATCTTCGGAAAGACGCAGACGCTTATCTATTCAGGAGCAGGAACTCCATCCTCAATGACTTTAGCAGACCATTTGAATGTGGGATGTATTGCGAGGGATTCTGTTCAGAATACTGGTGATGATATTCTGTTCCTTTCAAATGATGGAGTACGTTCGTTAAAGAGAACGATACAGGAAAAGTCTGCGCCGCTAGTAGGAATCAGCAGGAATGTCAGAGACGAAATTATTTCTCATGTAAGCATAGAAACTGTTGAAAACATAAAGACCGGTTACTCACCAGCAGAGGCAATTTATGTTTTAACGCTTCCGACAGCTTTGGAGTCATATTGTTTTGATACAAGACATCCTTTGGAGGGCGGCTCATTCAGAACAACAACATGGTCAACCTATCCAAAAAGTTTTTACAGCACTTCAGATAATAAGTTTTATTTAGGAGAAGCAGGGTATATAGGTTTGTATTCTACATATCGTGATGATGCTGCTGAATACAGAATGAAGTATTACTCCACATGGATGGATTTTGGCAATCCGTTGCAGACATCTATTTTGAAGAAGATATTTGTAACGCTTATTGGCACGACATCACAAGACGCGGTTGTTAAATGGGGCTTCGATTTTGAATCAACATACAGCTCAGAGACGGTAACAATAGTTAATTTATTCACCCCATCTGAATATGGAATAGCTGAATATGGGATAGCAGAATACGGTTATATAACTACGGTACAAACATTAAATGCCCATCCTGGTGGTTCTGGAACTGTGGTTCAATTCGGGATAGAAACGCAGATTGCAGGTTCGCCAGTATCAATACAAAAAATAGCAATACACACGAAAGACGGACGACTAGGAGGATAATATGTCATACACAAAGATTACTGATTACGCTGCTAAAGACGGTTTGATTACCGGGAACCCTTCAAAGATAGTCAGGGGTGCAGAACTTGGAGCAGAGTTTGATGCGATAGTAACAGCAGACGCACTAAACCTTAAAACAACCGCCTTGGGAACTGGTGTTGAGACGTTTCTTGGCACTCCAACAAGTGCAAATTTGCTGGCTGCTGTAACTAATGAAACTGGAACTGGTGCTTTAGTATTTGCCACCAGCCCAACGCTAGTCACTCCAGCACTCGGTACTCCGGCCAGTGGAACTCTCGACAGTTGCACCACAAACACCGAAT
>CAYIHQ010000004.1:0-40353 GCA_964362905.1 uncultured Ignavibacteriaceae bacterium | reverse complement strand
ATCGAATCCTCCAACCCTCTCTATTTTACCACCTTCATCGAATCCTCCAACCCTCTCTATTTTACCACCTTCAAAGAGTCTCGTAGCAATGTATACACATCCCTGACGTAAAGGATGGCTCAATCTCTCGGCCGCATTCTGAACACCTACGTCCGTCCACCCATGCTTTTTTCTCTTTCTTACGTCCATGTTCTTCGGCATCAGAGATGAGCTTTGTTATCGCAAGCGTTCTCTGATTTGTGCAATCAATATCTTGCTCACAACATTCTGCGGCAATTTTAATTGGTTTAAGACCTTCAATATGCTGACTCTTCCCTTCAACTATGTCATTAGTCATACTTCAATCTTAGCCTAGTTTTTGTAAATGAGTTCATAATCGTCATCAAGTTTCTGGTAGTTAATTTCTTCTTTCCTGTAGCGAAGTCCGAAGAAGTATCCGAGAGATAATTTTAATTTACCGTACACCTGCGCATCACCGGACACCCACGCATTACCGTACACCTGCGCATTACCGTACACCTGCGCATCACCGTACACCCGCGCATTACCGGACACCTGCGCATTACCAGACACCCACGCATCACCGTACACATTATCAATCTTCTCTACCCAACCTCCCACCTCGCCTTTCTTTGCCCACTTCAAATCTACACACGCCTCTATGCGGAACAATGTTACTCCGTTTACGACTTTACTTTCTGAGGTTAGTTTGTGGTTTTTCATGTTATTTAGCGAAGCCTTTAATGCCTGAGATGATAATAAGAGCGTAGAACCCGATGGAGAATATGGTAGCAGCGAATGTGACGAGGTAGTTCATAGGCCATTCGCCCCAGACAGGATTCTCTTAATAATAAACTGATTCATATTTTCGCCGCACTTCTTGACTATCTTCTTCTTTTCTACAAACTCCTTCTCCCACCCCTCAACAGACTGGCTCACGGGCGGTTCTTTGGGGTGATGGCAGGGACAGTCAGGTTTCTTGCAATAACTATCAGGCACTCCGCGTTTACAGAACTCACAACACTTCGATGGCTGGGGAGTTTTCATAATAAGTTATTTAGCAAATCCCAGGATTCCTGCATAGAACATAAGACCGTAGAATCCTAAAATATAAGCGAGATGCAAGTGCTCTCCGGCATATGCATCTTGAACTGTGGGTGCTGGATTCACGAAGCCTCCGTTGCCAATGTACGCGACCACATCGCCTTCCTTGAAAAACTGCTTTTGTACCACATCCGAACAGTGTAATCCTCCCATGATTACCTGCGTGCCGTGGAGTGAGTCTTTAATATAAGGTTTCATACTAATCGAGTTTATTTTTTAGAGCTTGAATAATTTTCTCCATCTGCCTCTCTCTCCATACACTAAAGACTTCAGATGTTTTCTTTTTTTCAGTAAGTTGTTTGTGAAGAATAAACAACACATTATAGAGACGTTTTGATGGTGAAATATCGTCGCGTTCAACTTTCTCTTCTGGAATATCTGTTGCGTCCACACCCTCAGATTCCTCAGCAAAAAGAAGCCAACCAAATCGTCTCACATGATCCGCAAGCATTTTCATACCTTCTCCTCCTATTTCTTGAGTGGAGAATCGCATCCCAAACGATCCATCTGATCGTGAAGCAAATCCATCAAATGTGGCAGGAAGTTTAAGCATCTTTTTTTTCTTTATCAACCTCTTTCTCTCGCCTCTCAATCCACTCTACAAGATGTTTTGGGGACTCAAAACTAAGAATCGGATACCCTCCTTCTTGCCATTCAGTGAGCATCTTCATACCATTTTCAGTCCCTACTGCAACTGACCCTTTAATGAGAATCATATTAGTTGAAAGAAATGTCTGCTGGATTGATATCACCCTCATCAAACGCAGTAGGTCCATTTGATTCAGGGTAATTCTCTTTAGGAAGAGTTGCTCCTCTCTCAAGAAGTTGACGAAGCATAACCAACTCAGTTCTAATAGCAGTTAATTCAGTAAAAATACGAGGATCAACTACTGTTTTAGACTCATGGGGAGGGAGTTTGAATTTCTTATATGTTTTCCCCTGATACTCTTCATCATAGACTTCGAGTTCTTGAGTGGTGTTTTGCCAACGATCAGGATTGAAGGGCATAAGACCATTGAGCCAAGTTGCTCCATACTCATTTGTTTGGATCCCTACTTTGAAGTAAGGTTTCCCAGATTTCGAACTGATGAGAGGACGTCCGTCTTTAGTTTGAGTGTCGACTTTTACACGTGTGATAGTTACTTTCATAATTATTTTTTATATTTGTTAACTTTTGTGTAGGTGGCTTGAGCGCGATAGAGTGTTAGACAGGCTAAGAACGCTTCTTTGTCGGTAGAATAATCGTAGCGACTCTGAGCCTCAAAACTCCCATCTTTCCCAAGACGAACTACTGTAGATCCTTCGTACGATAGATCTCCTTCCGCTTCTGCGAGCATTCGATAGGCAGCTACTTGGAGCCAATAATCGATTCCATAAATCCCTGATGAAGTTTTGAAGTCTCCCATGTATTTCTTCCCATCCTTTCCTATATACGCGAAGTCTGCAGTACCTGCGATCATTAAGTCTTTATTGAACATCCTCTTTTCCGAGAAGAGGAAGTGATCTACATTTTCTTGTGCCCACTCCACAAACTTTGATATTGATTTGAACGACTCTTCTTTAAGAATATCATATCCAAGTGGAGTGCCATCAACAGGGAGACATAATTTAATATAACTCTCCACTAGCGCATGAGCATCAGTTCCGTGTTCTCCAGCAGCCTCCTTCTTCTTAGTGTGAGCCGACTTCGCTTCTTCTAGAACAGCTTCAAATTCATAACTAAGTCGCTCTTTATTTCCTGATACATACTCAACTGCCATTCTAGCCGCCCAACTAATCAATTGAGGTTTTGCTAAAACTCCAATGATTGTTGTTACTCCAGTTGCTCGTTTCCCATCAATAAGATACGTATGGGTCTTTTCGTCGAAAGAATTCATTTTACATCTTTGAATCCAACTTCATGCATTTTACTAACAATATATTTCAATTGTTGAACTTCGACATTAAGTTTTTGAGCAAGTGATTCTATACTTTCACTCTCCCAAAGATTCCTAATAACTTTAACTTCGTCTTTTGTCCACATGTGAGGTGCTTTGTCTTTTGTCCACATGTGAGGTGCTTTGTTCATAATTTAATTATATAACGAATAAAACTCGCATTACGCGAGTTGAGGAAGAATGAGCATCCCATCAACCATTTTGAGGGTTACCCATTCACTAGCGACTTGATGCTCTATCTCGATCTGATGTCGAGATGATGAATTATAGTATTCGAGTTCATCGAACCTACGAAGACGATAATTAATTTCTGTTTCCATATTATATATTTTATTTTTAATAAAGAAGTGTTGAGTAGGAGAGAAGGCTCAGAGTGGGGTTCGCTCGTCAGCTACTACTTTGTTTCGTATTGCATCCTCCCCTTTTCAACACTCCTTCTACCTACTACTATACTCCTAATAGAATCCTAGACAACAAGATGAGGGTGCATAACCTCTATCTTTATTCCAACACTTATTCAGTGGGTTTTATTGTTTTTACGTTCTTTTTATTAACAACAAACTTCTCAGACTCTCCTTCTTCAATAACAAGATCCTCACGACCAAACGCATTTTCAAACCCGGCGATCTTTCCAATAATTTTAACTGTCGCTCCTCCTGAGCGAGTAATTAATGCCTCTACCCTCTGACCAATTTCGTATTTTGCCATATAAGTGTAATTATAATCCTTCTTTGTTGTATTGACCACTGTATTTTGAAGCTGCTTGTGCATAAAAAAACAACATTTGGCCAACTCGCTCATTTTTAGGAATTGTTATATCTTCTCCTGAAAGATTATAGATTGTGCATCCCACAACCCCCTCATATCCAGGATCATAGATTGAGCCTGTAATCAAAATCCCTTGACGATTATATGTTGATCGGTGAGTGAAAGTAGCAAACACATCATTTGGAAGATGTACTACTTCATTTAATAAAACATTCAAACTTCCCCCATGTTGAATATAAACAAAATCGCTTAGAGTAAGATCGATTCCTACTTGAGCCACTTTTGTGTATTTGCAAGGAATTAGGATTTTCTTTTCTAGAATGTCGTTTGGATTAATTTGCATAACTATTGTTTTACAAGTTTTCTAACAACTCTCATGTTGGATTGAATGAGGCGAACCTGCTCATTATCAAGCTCTCCCTCCCAATTAAAATCTACTGGAATAGGAGTTTTGCCTCCCACCACATCTAGCGTAATCGGATCAATTGCTTTTCGTTGGATAGCATTCCAGACGGCCGAACTTGAATCGTGTGAAACAATCCATTTGCAATTCTTAACTGCATACTCCACGTCTCGATAAGAATTCCCAAGACCGAGTAAGTGACTTGATTTGTGTTTAGGAAGCTCACTTAACATCTTTAAACATCGAATGCGATTTGTGGTAATATCGTCCGTACCTGTAATCTCTTTGAAGGCTTTAGGAATCGCAAGGATTGAGAGACCTATTAAAGTAATTTGAGGTTGTTCGACCGCCCATTGATAGCTTTCAATGTAATCCTTCACATTATCCGCTTGTACTACGAACCCAAGGCCTATAGGACCTTCATATTCTTTTGCAATTTTAATGAGAGTTGCTTCGGTCTTCTTTCGATTGTAAAGAGTATCAGGACAGAATACAGTATGAGCTCCAAGCATCCTTGCTTTCTTAAAGAGAGATGTTACCGCTTCTGGTTTTCCATTTTCAAATAAACCATTATCTAAAATTATAGGAAGACGAGTTGAAAGAAGAGTGCGTACATACTTATTTTTGTAGAAACTACCTCCAATAAGATGAGAGAGGGCTAAATGAAAGTCTCCATGGAAGTCTTCTATTAATTTTGTAGGCGAAATAAAAGCAATGCGCATATATTATTTTTTAGTTTTTAATTTAACTTGTTCTTCTTCGTGAATTAACCCAAACACATTGAAAAGTATTGCGCAAAGATGGTCTACTTCTAATTCATCGGATCCACTCTCATATTTATTTCGCATATATTTATCTATATGGCGAACAAGCGATTTTTCGTACGACTCCACAGGAATTCCCTTTTTAAAAGTTCCACCCCCATACTTTTCAGCTTGTTTTGTCATATATCTCGCATAACGATTGAAAGCAGTCCAACTAATTGTGGATACGAAATCTGGTTTTCCTTCCTGAGAATCACGCATAGCTCCTGTAAGGAATGTAGTAGTACTACTTTTTTTAAGAAGCTTACTTTCATACCATGCGACAACTCTCTTATATCCAGGTCCATCAAACTCACATAATTTAGCGACAGTTGTTCCTTTGATTAAAGAGTTGCGAGTAAGATCATCACCAACAGCTACTCCTGCAAGATTGATTATTTTATTGATTCGGTCTTCTTGATTCATATTATTTCATTACAACAGCTCCCACTTCTCCATCTTCAAATACAGCAACCTCAACACAATCAAACCTACTCAAAAGATCAATTGCCACATTCTCGCAAGAATGAGTTTGCCAATCTTTCCCCCATATAAGATTTAAATGATCTTGAATTTGATGTTTGAATTGAATAAACTCAATATCGCGATTCGCATGATTTACTTCTTTTCGACAACGAATATGGAAGAGATGACGGTGAGGATTTTTAAGATACGAGACCTCAGGAATAGTGTCGGCTTCTTCCCAACGATGAGTCGCTTCGTGAATTAGATTGACTTCAATATAGAGTTTCATAATTAATAGAGAAAATCAGGAATTCCTTTAGGAATAATAATCGTCGGCTCTTTGCTCATTTTATCTTTCTCAACAAACTGCATTGCGTTCTTATCCCACACCAATCCATCAGTACGAGTTGTTTGTTTGGTGTTCCGTATAACACGCCTTCTATTCCTACTTCCTGGATGGTCAGCCATACTTAATATCCGAATGAAGTAGGATTGCCTACATACTGCCAAAATCGATCAGATGATCCTAAATCAATTATTCCCTCTTGCTGATAAGTTCGTGTTTGTACTCCAGGAGCCCTCACTCCACGAATTGTCATACAAGTGTGGGTAGCGTCAATGATTACATCTACTTGTCCAGGACTAAGAGCACAATTATAAAGAAATTCAGCAATGTTTTTTGTAAGAATTTCCTGAGTAGTAAATCCTTTCGAGAAATGTCTTACAATACGAGCTAATTTCGAAAGACCTATATTAGTCTCATTAGGAACATACATAATCGCCGCCTTACCATAAAAAGGTAAGTGATGATGCGCGCAAAATGAATAGAATGGGATTTCTTTCTGCATCACAGGCGAATCACTTCCTTTTGTGAAGAGTTTTACATATTCATTCGGATCCTTCTCTGAGACAAGAAGAATCTCATTCATCTTCGCAATACGTTCAGGTGTTTCGATTGAGTGTTCGTGCTCAGTTTCACCAATCGCTTCAAGTCCAAGTCGAACACTATCTTTCATTTTTTCTTTATCGTATTGCATATGTGGCTGTGGAAGAAGGCGTCTCCCAAACTTTTACGTGTTTAATCTGAATCTTTCTCTCTTTTAATCTTTTTTCTACCAATACAAACCACCATTGAGCAAGATTTTCAGCAGTAGGTATGAACGACACAACATTTACTTTCAAGCCATCATTTATGAGAGGTTTGAGGCAAGAAAGGTATTTATCCATCTCATACATTGTGTGAGAATGGTCGTAAACTGCGTCTATCTCTTCCATCATAATAGCTTTGAGGTCAGAGAAGTCGATCACCATACCCTCATCACTAGCTCCTGCGTCTAAGATTTTCTTATCATCCACTCCTACTTCTATTTTATATCGGTGTCCGTGTAGGTTTTTGCATTTAGAGTTGTGGTTTGGAACACGATGAGACATATCAATCTCTATCTCTTTTGTAATCAACATATTAGATTGTTTCTTTTTCCTCTTCTAACTCTTCACTCAATTCTACCGGATCATCTCGCTTCTCCAATTCTTCTTCATCCATAATAATTATATTAATCTCCTAAATGAAGACGATAATTCATCTTCATTATAAGAGGGAGGATATTTCTATCCTCCCAACACCTCCTCCCATGGGAAATTAACCCAAGACACCTCCTTTCTAATTTTGATCCCAAAGAATTCAGGTGACACAATCGAACCTTCTCTCCACACAAGAACTGCTTTTTTTTGATAATATCCTTTCAAAGTGTTACCTGTGTCTGCAATATCATCAACAAGAAGAGTGTGAGGACCTATTGATTGTCGTAAAGGTAGATTAAGTCGATGACTCAACACTACTCCTAAGATTAGTCCTCCTCGTGGGAAAGCATAGAGATCTACAAATACCTCTTTTGAAAGACGTATTTGAGCCTCAATGATTGACACCCATCCTTCAAACTCCATCCACCCAACCTTCATACTGCCCTCCTCACTCCCCATAATTCAATATGGCGACGCGTTGAGAAGATAATGTTGTACTCTTTACAAAGAGTTTCTACCCATCCTTTCTTCGCCTCAATCTCTTCAGGAGAGCGTCCTTCAGGCATAAAGTAGACTTCTTTCATCTCATACACACTAATGAGATAGAGAGCTTCTTTAAGATTCTCAGGTTCGCTGATAACAAACTTGAAGTTTGTTTTTGAGTTTGCCGATAAAGAACGTAGTGCTTTCTCACGAATACGAATCTTTTCTCCTTCGCCTGAGAATGAGCTTTCAAGTTTTGGCGAACAGTTTATTTGATCGATAAGACCAATAAACTCCTCACTTGGAATGATAGTGCCATTCGTTTCAATCTCAATTTGATACCCCACCCTTTTGAGTCTTTCTAAGACAGGAATGAGTTCTTTTTGTTGAAGGAATGGTTCACCTCCTGAAATGACTATTGTTCGAACCCCTCCAACAATATTGTGAAGAGTGTTGAATACTTCATCGGGCGCCATAAGATGGGTTTCTTTTTGTTTGTTCCATCTCACTCCATCAACATGAGAAGCCCTCACTCCATCATAGAACCAAGTATAAGGTGTATCACATTTGAAACAATGAATGTTGCACATTGCAAGTCGAAGAAAAACGACTTCCTTTCCCATCGACTTTCCTTCTCCTTGAATTGTAGGCCCAAAAATCTCATTCACTTTCAACATTTCACACCTCCTATTTAAAGAACTTCTTTCTGAATACAATATACTTCTTCCTAGAATAGTAGGCAAGGAGAGGGGGTGCATAACCCTATAGACCTACATAGAAGAATATAGTATATTATTTTTATGATAATCTCGCGTCCAATAATCCAGACACAACGTCTTGAAGAGTTAAAAAAAGAAGGACATACAATGATTGATAAATTAGTTTCAATGGGAGTTCAAAGAGATTTAATCTATCGTAAACTTCAGAAACAATTAAAAAGTACAAAGAATATAAAAGCAGGTCATTTTTCAACCACAAACACAATTCAAGAATGTGAGTTGATCATTAAAAAATTGAATCGAATGATTATTGCAGAGCAAGTTAAAAATCTTCAAATTACTTCTCGAAAAACAATTGATCGCGAGATGGTTGAAATACTTTTTCCTTCTCCTAAATTAACTTGGTGGTCTAAATTCAAACTATGGATATCCCAAATATAGAAAAATATACTCAAAATGTTTCTAGTAGGAAAACAGAGCGAGGTGAGTTCTTGAAACTCTTTGCTTCTAAAATTAATAAACCAATTGGATATGTCGCGATGCGTCTCAAAGGAATTCCAACTGAGGATTTATACTTCATTCAAAAACAATGTGATCAGTATAAAGGAGAGTGGGCGAAGTGTTTTTATGGGATGCTTAAGGTAAAAGAAAACCCCCAACAGGGGGTGAGTTAGAGGTTCTCTTTTAAATCTTTTTAGACCTACACTTCTTTACTTCTTTTCCATATGTTCGACCTCCATCATCTCCAATTTTGATTGCTTGTTCTTTCCAAATCTTGTTGTGACCTTGTTTTGGTTGAAGAGCGTGAGCGATCTCATGAAGGATGGTTCGTTTCACAATAATCGGATAATTACATTCAACGAATCGAAGTTGGAGTGAGATGATCTTCTTGATCCAATTACACTGACCAGCTCGATGAAATCATTTTCGCAATCTCATCCATTCAAACTTGTATTCGCGAACTCCATGGAACTTCATTAAAGAAAGTGCCATTTGTTCTGCATCTTGTATTTTCATTTTCAATGTACCCCCTCCCTCAGGTGTTATGGATCCTTTGGGTCTGCCTCTATTATCCTATAATAGGTCTTTTGGAAATTGTGAAATCACGCGTTTTCATGTTTCAAACTGCGTATCTAAAGGATAAACACGGACGAGATGAAAACTGTTGCCGCATATCTACGCGCTTATAAACGCAAAATTACAAGGAATTTGAGTTTTGCATCGTTTCTACGGCACTAGGATTCGATATAAACGTCTTTTTCGTTATGCACCTACACTAGTACGTAACTCTGATTCTAAGAGTTGTTTATCATAGAAGGATGGCTTATAGTAAAAGAACAACTTATAGCGGAGGAAGCTTCAGTGAAGTTTCATTCCACGGAGTTTCCTCCACTGTAAGCCAGTCGTAGAAACCCTAGACTTCGGTCTGGGGTTTTTGCGTACATCTTTACAACGAAACGTGTTCTTGGGTACCACGTAAAAAATCCTAAAATGTTCGTATAAGGGGTTGATGCGAAAGGTGAGAAAAACAGTTTGCCGCTTCTGTCTCACCCTACTTGTTCAGGCTCGTATACGAATGAATCAGAGTTGTAATCGAGAGGTTAGCTTGTTTTCTTCCTGTGCATACATACAGGAAAAAGCGGCTATTGGGGGGATAATAAAAGGATGAGAAAAAAATCTCAAGCACAATTGAAGAAAGATCTCGACAAAATCTTCAGTGTATGGATCCGTTTAAAACACCCTAGAAAGTGTTATACGTGTGGAAAGGTAGAAACCACCCTCCAATGTGGGCACTTCGTTTCTAGGACATATTTAGCGACTAGATGGAATGAAAATAACTGCCGTCCTCAATGTGTAGGATGCAATATTTGGGGAAATGGGAAACCATTAGATTTTGAAGAGAATCTAAAGCGAGAATTAGGAGAAACTGTAGTAGAAAACTTAAAACAATCAAGACATCAGATTTTAAAACTCACTCCTTCCTGGTATGAAGAAAAGATAGAATTTTATAAAAAGTTATGCACCTCACTCTAGTAGTCTAATTACCTACAAAAGTGACACTATACATATATTATTAATGCATACACATGAAACGAGAAAATCGATTCGTGAGAGCTGGTAGATTAGGAGGAATCGCAACTGCAAAAAAACTACGAGCCGCAAAGCGTAAGAAGGTTCGAGTAGTTCGTAAATCTAAAAAGAGATAGTATAATTTCATTATGAGGAAAGTAATTAAGTCGGGCGTTGATGCTCGAATTGGATTGGTGAGTGGAGCTAAGAAGTTGGTAGAGATGGTTGGAAGTACATTTGGACCATTTGGACAAAACTTCTTTCTTGATAAAAAGAATGCGGTTACCAATGATGGTGTTTCAGTGGCTCGTGAAATTCAACTTCTTGATGAAGTAGAAAATAGAGGAGTAGTTGCTATTCGTGAATCAGCGATTAAAACTGTTGAAGAAGTAGGAGATGGAACAAGTACAGCAATAATGCTCGCCTACGCAATTTATGATACGGCCTCTCGTTTTCTCTCAAAAGAAGGAGTTATAGGGAAGAAAACAAGTGCTGAGATTGTCAAACAGATTGAGAAAGAACGAGTTGAAATTACTGAGAAACTCATCGCAATGAGCACTCCTATTGACACAGAAGAACAACTTATTAATTCAGCTATTGTTTCGACCGAAGATAAAGAACTTGGAACCCTTATAGGCAAAGCTCAGTTTGAGATAGGGAAATCTGGATATCTTTTAGCTGAAGAAACCGCTGAACGCACCTCATCAATAGAAATGGTGAAAGGAATTCGAATTGATAATGGATTTGGGACGTCTCAGATTATAAACAATCAAGAGAAACAAACTCTTGATATTGAAGATACGAAAGTAATTCTTACTTCTTTCACAATGAAAGATCTTCGTCCTATTGAGAAGATAGTAACTCAACTAGTTAAATCAGGAGTCAGAACCATCACAGTTATAGCAAGAGCATGGACTGAGGAAGGAATTAAAGTGTGTCTTGAAAACATAAACAACGCCACAATTAAAATCTACCCCCTAAACGCTCCGTATGTAGACATGCAGGAAAGGTTTAAAGATCTCGCAGCAGTAACAGGTGCACGATTCTTTGACTCTGAGTCCTCCGCATTAGAAGATATGCAACTCTCTGATATAGGATTTGCTAAAAAGATAGTCGCTCGAAGGTTCGACGCTATTATTACAGGACAAGAAAACGAAGATACAACCACTCGAATTGAATCTCGTATAACAGAATTAAACGATAAATTCACAGGATCTCAATCAGACTTTGAAAAGAAAGGACTCATAGAAAGAATTGCTCAACTTAAAAATGGGTTTGGTATTGTAAAAGTAGGATCTCCCTCAGATATGGAGCGTCGACGCCTCTACGATAAAGCAGAAGATGCAGTAAATGCTGTACGGGCCGCCTTCCAAGAAGGAACAGTAAAAGGAGCAGGATTAGCATTTAAAGAAATTGCTGACACTCTCCCTGATACCTACATTCTTAAACGACCTCTCTACACTCTTTACGAGCAGATTATAAGTAGTGCTCCAGAAGGATTTGTTATAGAGGATTGGGTGCGGGATCCAGTAAAAGTACTCCGTGTAGCACTCGAAAAAGCATGTTCAGCCGCCTCTTCATTCGCGACAGCAGGAGGTGTTATTACACAAGAATTTCCTAAACAAATCAATGAATTATTAAGGGTGCATAACTCCCCTACACAACAAGAATAAAGTATACTTACTATATGAATTTAAAAAGAGCAATGGAAATATATGTGAAAGCTACAAAAAAGCTTCAGAATTATGGTCGTAACTCCGCAAAAAATACCCCTCCTACACGCGATGTGTCTGGGAAAGTTACAAAAGACTACTACGGATCAACTAAATGGTTGAACCCTCTAAAGAAGAGTAGTTATAAAGATTAACAACTTTGAAACTTACTAAGAAAAAACTCCATAGACTCAAAGTCGCTAAACGTACCCACATTGACAAAAAGATGATTCAAGCTATTTGGAATAGTAGGGTACAATCATAAGATGGCAACTGCACTCCAAGAAGATCTTGCAAGAGCTGTTATCGAAAACAGAAAACTTCCTAGACACAAAAGGAAGAACAAGAAGGAGTTGCTGATTTCCGTAGGATATGCTCTAGGAACAGCTAACTCTATTCCTGGAGATGTGATTGAATCAAAAGGAGTAAGAGATACATTTGCTAAATGGGGTCTTACAGAAGAATTAATCACTAGTGCCTTAGTGTATGATATAGAGAACAAACCTAAGAAGAGGGTTAAAGAATTAGGACTTGGAGCTGATATCTTAGGAATGAAAAAACAACAAGATGGAAACACTACCAACATCCTCAACATCTACGCTTCAGAACAAACAAAAAGAATTGCTCGAAGAATTCTCAATGATCAACCAGAGAGCGAATCAACATCTGATTGATTTTTGTATTGCGACGAATGCAAAATATGAGCCAAATTGGCACCATGAGAGAATTGCGAAAGAGCTTGAGAAAATCGAACAGTTTGGAGATAGAGATTACAAAGTCCTACTTGTCTTTGTGCCACCTAGGCACGGCAAATCTGAATTATGCAGTATTAACTTCCCTGCTTGGTACCTCGGACGTAATCCTACTAAAGAAATTATTACAGTTAGTTATTCGGCAGAGCTCGCGCAGGATTTTGGAAGTAAAACACGAGGAATAGTAGGAGGAGAAGCGTACCCTCATATATTTACAGGAATCTCACTCAAAGAAGATGAACAAGCAAAAGCGAAATGGAGAACAAGTAAGGGAGGATCATATACGTCAGTAGGAGTTGGAGGAGCCGTAACAGGGCGAGGAGCAAACATTCTTCTATTTGATGATCCAATTAAAAATAGAGAGGAAGCTGAATCAGATATTCATAGAGAGAAAGTGTGGCAATTCTTTACTTCTACCGCTTTTACACGACTTGAACCTAAAGGAGTTGTGGTCGTTATTCTTACACGATGGCACTTGGACGATTTAGCAGGAAGGATTCTTAATAATCTAGAATTAAGTAAGAGGTGTAAGGTGATTCATTTCCCTGCGATTGCGACTAAGAAAGAAATTAATCGAAACGAAGGAGAGCCACTTTGGCCTGAAAGATTTAATCTACAAGCATTAGGAGAGATTAAAAATACTATTGGACCTTATGATTGGGAATCTCTCTATCAAGGCTCTCCTATATTAACTGATCGACAAGAATTCAAACCTGAATGGAAGAGAGTTATAACAGAAACTGAGGTTCAAGCGATGCAAACTCAACGATTTCTTACAATCGACACAGCAATATCAAAAACATCCTCAGCAGACTACACAGGATTCTGTGATAATAGGGTGAATCAAGAGAATAAATGGCATTTAAAAGCATGGAGAATGCGTCTTGGAGCAGAAGAGCTTGTAGAAGCGATATTCTCGCTTTATACACGCGCTATAGGAGAGGGAAGACCTTATGATAAAATTGGGATTGAAAAGACTATTTATCTCGACGCTTTAAAACCTTATTTAGATGATCAACAACGAAGGCGAGATATATTCCTCCCTATTGTAGAGCTAAAACACAATCAAACACAAAAAGAGGTGAGGATTAGAGGATTAATCCCTAGATATGCAACAACTTCAATCTACCATATTCAGGGAGAGTGTAATGCTTTAGAGGAAGAACAAATGCAATTTCCCCAAGGAATACATGATGATGTTCTTGATGCAGCAGCTTATCAACTTCAAATAACCACTTCAGATGTCTCTGGAGAGGTGTCGGTGCATATCCCGGACTACTCGGTGGATAACTACTAGTTGACTATTTTATGTGGTACAATATAGGAAATAAATCTCTATGATTGGAAATATAGTTGTTGGGAAGGATGGGATTCCTGTTGATGGACAGGGAAAATCTTTAACTCCATCAGCGTACAATCTATCTCAAAATGTAAAAGAATTGTTTAATAAGTGTCAATTAAACTATCAACGAGCCTACAATCTTCAACACCGACCTTTTGATGAGTTCGATGGCATTTCTCTCCTTCAACGTGCTAAAAAAGATCAAGAGACATTTGGAGTGTTTGTTGGTGCGGCGTATGTTCCAGCTCAAAAAGCATGGCGTTGGCGAGGGCGAAAGAATACAGCTCGAAATAAACTAATTGGAATTCTTGCTCATATGATTGCAGGGATGTTATATCCACTGGTTTCTGCTCGAAACGAAGAAAATGAGAGTGATAAGATGAGTGCAAAAGTGATGAGGATTATAGTTGAGAATCATCTTAAAAAGGCAGGATACGAGATGAAGTTTCTTTATATGATTCTTTCTGCTTTAGTTAATCCAGCTATTTTTGTTGAAGTACAATATCTCATCGCGTATCAACGAATCAAAGAAGAATTAGCAGATGGAAAGATGAAAGTAACAGAAGCGATAGATGAATTTCTGACAGGTATTAATTTAAATATTATTCCTGTCGATCAGATTCTTCTAGGAGATTTCTATACTAATCCAATACAATTACAACCTTTTATAATTCGTCTTGAGCGACTTCCTTACGACACCGCACGTTCAATCTATGCTGGGAAACACATTATTGATGGGAAGGATCAATTTGATTTTGTTCAAGCAGGAAAGACGAGAGTATTTATGTCAGGGAATGAAAAAGGAGTTTTGTATGATATTGATTGGACCGAAGGAGATCAAAATGCAGTTCAACGAGTTACATTCTATTATCGTCCTGATGATATAGAAGTAACGTTTGTGGGGGGAGTGTTTATGGGGAATGAAAAGGATATTTATAACTCAAACCGATTCTCTCACCGTCGAACTTCTCTTATAGGAGATGAATGGAAGTCAATCCCCATCTATCCATTTGCAAAAGCGTATTATGAACCCATCGATCCAACAGGACGATTTGCATATGGTAAATCAGGAGCATTTAAAGAGTATTGGGATGATAAAAGTATAAATCATGCATATGGACTTCTTCAAGATGGAATGACACTTGAGGTAATTAAACCCCTTTTCCTTTCAGGAGTAGCGAAGGTAGATAATATTGTCATTGCTCCAGGCGCTACAACAGGAATGCCTATAGGAGCGTCAGTAACTCCATGGAGTATGAGTCCTAATTTAGGAGCTGCCATACAAGTTCTCACTCAGAATGAAAAAGATATGAGTGAGAGCACTCAAGACAAAATAATGTCTGGGAATCCCACACCTGGAATTACTGCAACACAATCTATCCAAGCTCAAAACCAAGCTCAATTATTCTTAGGAGTATTTGGGTTAATGATTGCTGATCTTATAAAACAAGTAGGAGAGCTCACAATCGACTGTATTGTTCAACACACCCTTCAAGGAGAAATAGATGCTTCAATTCCTGAATCGCTTCAGATTAAATACAAGATGATTCTCGCTAAATCAAAAGATAAAGGACGAGATGTAACGAACCGTATTTATTTCAAGAGTGAACTTCTTGGAAAGAAAATGACTCCTAAACAGAAAGAGGAGTATGAGTGGAAGTTGTGGGAGGATAAAGGAGGAGAGGATCAAGATGTGTACCATGTGAATCCATATAAGTTTGCTCGTACAACTTATTCAATGACAGTCGATGCCGATCAAATAGTGAATCATGCAATGGGGAATGATCGTCAACAAAAGATGTTAAAATATCAAATGCTGACTCAACAATTCGTCTATCCATTTACTGATCAGAAAGCTGTTGCTGATGAAGTCATAGAAGAATTCTCTGATGGAGATCCAGATCGATTAAAATCAAAACAAACAACAAATGATATGATGAATGCTATTGGAATGGGACAACAAACTCCTGGAATTCCTTCTCCAATGGGGACTGCGGCCGGTCAGCCCCCACAACTTAACACAATGATGAAATAAATGAAATGAAAAAGAACAAACTTCCTCTTCATAAGAGGATCGCTACAAAAAAGAAAGTAAAGGTAACTTATTAATTAATAATTAAATTATGTACCCATGGGTCTCAAGTGGTTCAGTCCACAAATATAATCGTGCGATAGCTCAGCTTCAGAAAGATAAGAAAGAAGTTACAGAAGAAGCAGTAAAAGCACTGTATGTTAAAATGGCAGGATTATTAATGGAAGAAAAAGTCGAAGAATTAGTTATTGAAAAACTAAGAATTGGCGAACTTCGTAAACTTGCTGAAGAAAGAAATATTGAATCTGAAGGACTTACTCGCGAAGAATTGATTGCTGTCCTCTCATAATATGCGACTCTTAGTTAAATGGGCTCTTAAAATAATTCAACGAGCTGATTTAACTATTGAAGAACGAACGTTATGCACCGGGATGGTGTTGCAAAAATTGGAGGCTTTACCGCTTCGTGGTATAATCGAAGATAGTGATGAGGGTATTCTTATCAACGGCAAACAGTTGAACATTGAGAAATTGAGAGTGCTCCGAGAGTCAGCGAAAGCAGCTCTCGACAACCAAGCATTAAATCTTATAGGAGAGCAGGTAGTTTGGATTGCAATTCAACGAGGAATTCATAATGCGGATACTCCTGAAAAACTTTACTTCTACCGAGCGGCTATATGGTTTAGTGAACAATTGAAGGCACATTTACAAATTCTCACTCAACAAAGCCCTGAACTTCCCAGATCGGAAGATTAATAACGCAACGTAGGCTAATTTAATTACGATGACCCCAGAAGAAATTGCAGAACAAGAAGCCGCAACTGCAGCGGTCGAAGCAGAAAAAGCTGCTAAAGCACCTTCACAAAAGAATGAGCGTAGTGAAAAAGAGAAAGCTGAATTCACTTTAAGAAAGAATGCGGAACGATTAGCAGAGTTAGGTGGAGATCCTGCTGAAACTCTAAATATTCGTCCTCAAATCAATCTTAATGATGAATTAGATGATGATAAACCACTCACTGTTAAGGATTTTCGAGAGCTACAAAAGAAAGACGCACATAAAACGTCGCTTCAGTTGGCCGAAGAACTTCCTGATAATGAGCGTGATGAAGTCAAAACTCTTCTTGAAAATCGAATTACTCCTTCAGGTAATGCTGAGGAAGATTTGAAACTAGCGAGAGCAGCAGTTAATGCTATTCACAATGCTCAGATTGCAGAACTTATTAGCAATAGAGTTTCTCCAAAGAAAACTGCTGCTGGTGGGAGTGCTGATTCTAAAATAGGTGATGAATTTATCCCTACTCCTGATGAAGTACGATTTATGCAACCTCCTTACAACCTAACTAAAGAACAAGTCTTGGCAGCGCGTAAGTAGTTTTTTGTGAGGGATTATTCACTTAGTCCCTCAAAATGTCTAAAATATTTACAATAGACAAAGGTCTTCCACAGACTTGGGCTACTACCTACGTAGTGGCTTCAGGAGCAGTGGGCACTATTGCAAATGGCACTCCAACGAAATGTGTTACCGCAGATGGTAGCGTCGCTGGTGCTGTTGTTCCAATGGTAGATACTGATGGTCTTGTTACTGCAATGCGTTTTGCAGGATTGGCTAAAACCACTTCTACAGACACAGTTGCTGCTGCAGGTACTGTCGACACATTCGCCCCTGTTCCAGGTCTTCTCTACCGTGGCTTTGCAAAAAGCTCTGGTGCTGCAGACACTCAAGCAGAAATCAATGCTCTTATGGGCAAGAAAGTGATCTTCGATCTTACTTCAAGCGACTGGACTGTCGATACAGCCGCGAGTGACGCACTTGTTAATTGCGTCGTTATTCAAGGTGGAATCCCATCGGCCTCAGAAATACTCTTCGTGTATTCTCCAAAAGGTACGATTCTGGATACTTCAACCGCAATGTAATCCCTGAACTATGCCCGGACTAAATTACAACTCGTCTCCCAATCTTGAACTTGTCAAGACCTCTCTTGATAAACTTCGAGATAATGCTCTTTTAGAGCAGACGACAAATGGGAAAGCAACAGCCACTGATTCAGTAGTCTTCACTCAGTCGGATGCTGATCGTGCGGCTGTTGTTACATCAGTGCTTGGTGGTGGTGGGTACTTCAAGAAAACAGTTACTGGTGTTGCGCAGGATATTACTGCCAAGAAAAACGCAACCAAGACTGCTTTCACTCCGAAGACTACGATCATTGCTGAATTCAATCAGGATATCTCAATCAGTCGTTCATTCATGCAGGATCAGCAGCACGAAGCGGTTGCAAAATCGGTTCGTCAACAGACTCTTGCATGGACAGCGACTCGTGACCAGAATGCATTTAGTTACTATGCGTACGGATTTGGAACAACTCTCTCATCAACAATTGGTGATTCAGTCGCCCTCTTCTCCGCATCACATGTGAATGCAAATGGTGATACGATCGACAATCTTGAAACAGCCGCTATGAGTGATACTGGTCTTAATACAACCATCATAACTCTTCGTGCTCAGAAGAATCAGACCGGAGTTATCGTTGGCTACGAACCAGCATTCCTTCTTTGTGGCTCTACTCTTGATCACGATGCTCGTACAGTTGCGAAGTCGGTCCTTCGTGCAGGAACTGGAAACAACGACCTAAACTACTTCTCGGAAATGTATCCAGGAATGAAGGTGTGTTGGAATCAGTTTATCGACAACTCAGGTGCTACGAATCAAACCACGATGTACTTCGTTGGTGCGGCTCAGCACGGCGTTGTTCGATTCGAACGCGAAGCCTTCTTCTCTACTTTAGTAGATTGGCAGACTGATCCAAACGATATGTACAAGTATAAACTTCGTGCTCGTGAGGAAGTTGATACTATTGAGTACACAGGTCTTGTTGGTTCGAGCGGAACGGTGTAATTATTAAAGCTAATTGCAATCACTGTATGAACTTCAAAGAAAATGCAGTCGCCGTGATTGCTTTAATAATCGCAATCATCGGACTGTTCTATCCTCAGATTAGTCAGACGGTTCAGAGGCTTGGAGGGGTAACTAATTACGACGAAGTTGATGCAACGGCCATTAAAATTGGCGGTACAAGTGGTAGTCGTATTGGACCCATTATCTCAAGTACTTGTTCACTCATCGCAACATCTTATAGCGTTGCAGCTACAACCACTGTTGCTATGGATTGTGCAGTAACAGGTGTTGTTTCAGGTGATATTGTCTTCGCACAATTTGCGACGACTACTCCAGCAGCAGGAGGAAACTCCTGGGTTGTTGCTCAAGCATCTGCGTCTTCTACTTCAGGATTCATCACACTCAATGTGGCGAACTGGACAGGGAAGACTACAATGATGCCAGCATCAGTTGCTTCTTCAACACAGTATCTTGTTATTCATCCCGTAACGTCAGTTCCAGGACTCTAGTTCTTTCTTCCCTTCCCCCTCCCTACTCTATAGTGATTCGGTAAGGGGGAAGATGAGGACGGAACCCTCAATTAATAAATTATTATGACATTAAATCTTAAATACACGGCAATTTTCGGGCTTGTTCTCGCAGTTGTTTTAATGTTTTCGGTTTCGTTCGTTAAAGCCAATCCTTCGTTCTTTATTAGAAGTGGCAACGGAACACCTTCTATTCCTGTTGGTTATTTGTCTCCAGGGGCCGCAACCACCACTATCACAGCGTTTGATTTAGGAGTAGGAGGAGCTCAAGGCGCTGATAGTGCAATTCTAACTCTTCAGTTCACGGGCTCAACAACACCATTCAACAGCAGAGTTGCTACAACAACATATCAAGTCGTGCTTGAGTATTCACAAGACAATTCAGATTGGTATTCGCTCAACGCAGTTGCAACAACCACGACTCTTGGATGGCAAACAGTTCAAGGAGTATTGATTGCTTCAACAACTCCAACAAAGACTTATGTAACAGTACCAACACCAACGCGCTATGTGAGAGGCATCATAACGATTCCTGCAGGAAGCACCAATGGGTCTGTGTGGGGCGAGTTTATTGCAAAAAGGCAGTCTAATTAAACTACTATGGCCTACAAAACAGTGGCCAACTTACGGGACTCAGTAAGCGGAATGTTGCAGGGATTAAACCTAAACAGCGTTACGAACCTAGACACGGCGTTTGAACGCACGGCTCGACAGCTGTGTATTAAATTAGACATTCCAGAAGCAACTCTGCGAAATGATTTAACTCTATATGACGGAGTGACAGACTATCTTGCTCCAACCGACATGTTTGCGTCAGCAATTATTGACGTTCGTCCTCAAGGACAAGAACGATGGAGAGGAGACGGGGTTCAAAAAATGCCTCTCGCTGAGTTTGATCAAGAGAAGGGATGGGTTACGGGAACAAAAGTAACAGTTGAATACGACAAAGGCACAGGTGTTCTGAGAGTCGTGTCTCCTGCCCCTACGGCACGCATTGAATTGGATTCAATGACTGAAACAACAGGCTGGACAGCAGCAGGATCTGCGTCTAGTCTTACTAAAGATTCGACAGTGTTCTGGAAATCTCCTGCTTCGCTGAGACTTCTTCTTACAGGTGCGTCAACAGGAACACTCACAAAAACAATCTCTTCTGTAGATTTAACTGATTATCTAAGTGTCGGAGTTGGATTTCTTGCATTTCGCACTCCTTCGGGTTCCAACCTAACTTCAATTGAGCTTTGTATAGGCTCTGATGCGTCAAACTACTACTCTGTAACAGTAACAACAGGGTTTATTAAAGCTTTCACTTCAGGGGATTGGATGCTAGCTTCGTTTGATCTCTCAACAGCAACGACGACAGGATCGCCAACAATCACAGCGATTGATTACGCACAAATCGTAATTGTCCACGGAGCGACCTTGACAAACTTCTATGTAGGTGATTTGTGGATATCGTTGCCATCTCCTCATACTCTTATTCATCAGACATCAGCGATATTTCGTCCCACTGGAACAACAACACCTCTAAACACAATCACTGACAATACAGACGATATTCTGTTGAATGATTCAGCATATGCAATCTATGAAATAGAATGTGCCAACTCTATTGCTCAACAGCAAGGCGGCTCTCTTGCAGATTCGCTTATACAAGGATTTAAAGCTGATCTCGGAGGAGTTTTGGGTAAATCACCTGGATTAATTGATATGTATCGAGCGGATAATCCTAGTCAAGAACTCAGAACAATTGGTTCATACTACGATGTATATGGCGGATAAAATTAAAGGACCTGATGATTTTGAAGTTGATCTTGTTTCTTCGTTTGGCTCGTATGTATCTTCAGTAGATCCTACAAACGCAAATCCAAGAGTGTTGGTAAAAGGGTCTGAGAATGTGTATAAAAAAATCTCAGGAACAATCGCTAACCGCCCTGGACGAAAACTCTACGACGCCACTTCCGACGACACGGTCGCCAAATGTGATTCGGGATATGTGTGGAATACTTCTCTTGGAGAAATCTATCCAATTCGATGTGCAAATGGGAAACTTCAAGTTGAATCAGACGTTACAGGATCACGAGTATGGTATGATCTTCTCACTTCCCTCACTCTAACTCGATTTGTATTTGATACGTGGTGGAATAACACCGACAAAAAAGACACTCTTCTTACAGTGAATGGAGATACTCAAAAACTCTACTCATGGGGAGGAGGTTTTGCTCTGTTTGTATCATATTTAGGAGGAGTTATTACTCTCGACAGAAATGCTGCAACAGCTGGATTCTCCTCAACAGGTTCTGTTACTATAAACGGAGTCGATTACACCTACACAGGAATCTCAGGCTCCACCCTAACAGGAACTTCAGATGCATCGGCTGCTGTGTTAGATCAAGTAGTGATGGAGAAGATTGTAACAAAAACATCATTCTCTTCTGGTCCAGGATCTACATATGTGTGTGATTTTATTCGGGTCGTTGCGAATCAATGTTATTATGGTTCATATACTTCACAACTACTTTTTATCTCAAAGAACACTGATTATACTGATTGCGCTCATTCAACTCCTCGTGTTACCGGAGAAGGAGATACGGTTATTTTAGACTCTGTAGGAAAAGGAATAGGAGTTCGAGGAGGAAGTGCTCATGTGTTCTATGGAACTTCATGGCTTACTATAATTTCATTCAATCAAATCACTGTTGGATCAACTCTAACGGAACAAACCTTAAGTGAAAAAGTACCACTGGGAAACTTAATTGCGGCGCAAGCACATGAATTCATTGATACTCTTTCAGATAATATAATCTACCTCGACCAAGCAAACCAACTTCGTTCATTTGGATCATTTAATAACTCAAATACCGCGAAAGCCATTCTTCTCTCTCAAGCAATTCAAGAAGAACTCGCTCAAGAAACTTTTACTCTTGGTCAGTTGCGAGTTGTTTCAGATAAGAGAGGAGATTTAGTATACATCACCTCTCCTAATTCTGGGATTACATATCTTTATCAAGAAAGAAGTGGCCTCAATTCTTCTGGAGAAGCGATCTCAGAAAGATTCTGGCAACCTCCTCAATTATGGAATGTGTCAAGAATCGATTCTCTTAATGGAAGAACAGTTGGTTTCTCAAATGCAAATCCTCAGACTTATTATCTATGGGATACGAATCAGTGGCATGATGATGTACCCAACGCGACAACACCTTATCAATCCATTGCTCTTTTCTCATATCAAAACGGAGGAAGGAGGCAGGGAAAAATAAACTTCAATAAAATCTATTGGGAAGGGTACCTTTCACAAAACTCTAATCTATATGGAGGAGTGTATTTTGATTATCAAGGCTCAACAAGACTTCTTAGTCCTATTATTAACGATGCGACCTCCCTCCTCACTTCTAAGATGATATTTAGCGGAACCACTCCTCCCTCTCTCGGAGATTCATCTTTAGGAGATAGTCCTCTTGGGGATGGATTATTAACAGACGATCAAGCTCTTCTACCCAAATTCAGAGTTATTACCGGAATTCCCCAAGTAGATTGTTATGAATTTGCTTTAATGCTCTATTCAACAAATCTTGATGCGAGGTGGGAGTTATTAGCACTTGGAGCCAATATCAACCTTTCATTTGCACAAGCGGTTGAAATTCAGAAATAATTATGTTGTATACTAATCTTATGAAACCACTTCTCTCAATACTAATCGCAGTCGGAATCGCGTTTGGAATTCTTTCTTTCCTACAAACCACTCCCCCTACTCTTGAACCCTCCTTAGGAGTTTATAGCCCCACGGGAGGAGGGACTTATCGTCTTCAATCTTCTGTAACTGGGACTCAAACCACTCTTACACTCACCTCATTCAAAGAACCAATCTCAAACATTCCTTATACAATGTCATATTTGAATTCTGATATTGAATATGCAACAATTGAACCTCAAACAACAAGTAATAAAGAGTTTATTTCATTCTCTGGCATTACTCAAAATGCCGACGGGACTGCTACTTTAACTGGTCTCACGCGAGGACTTTCTTTCTCCTATCCATTCACTGCTTCAACAACCTTTCAACAGTCTCATGCAGGTCAGACAATTCTTATCCTTTCAAACCCTCCTCAACTCTATAACAAATTCTACAATCTTTCGAACGTCTCCACTTCAACAAATATCCTAAACTTCTCCTCAACGACTCCTCCTCGTTATGATCAAGTGGCGGCTCAAGGAACTGGAACCTATATCTCAACAACTTCAGAACTCGCTTCGATCGCGTATGTGAATGCAATCTCAATTGCTGGAGTTTCAAACGGTACGACAGCCGTAAAAGGTATTTATCAGACCGCCACAGGACTTCAAATGGGTTCGAGCACAGCATTAGGATCGACTGGAGCGTCTCTCGCACTCACAAGTGCCAATGCTACTGATACTCCATCAGTGCCACAATCAGTAAGTGGGAGTAAAGCGATTATTTCTCAAATCACAGGCTATCTTCGCCAATCATGGCTCAATCTTACTGAAGCATTTACTTTCTCAGGAGGACTTACTTCTTCGGCAACAACAACAATTGCAGCAAGTAATGTGAATAGCAATTGTCTAAAACTCAACACGATTTGTTATCAGTATCCTTCGACTCAAGGCGCAAGCTCCACTGTTCTCTCAAATAACGGAAGTGGCGTTCTGTACAATGTTCCAATGCCGTGGGCAAAGATAGGAGAAGCATTATTCGCAGGAGCTGCAACTACCACGCTCACACTCACTTCTACAACAACAGCTCAAGATTTGAGAGTGGTCGTTCGAGGTGTTACAAATGGATCAACGTGTCTTCTTCTCATGCAACTCAATCCACACACAACAACTGGAAGTGGAGGGAACTACACATGGAATTCACGCACAGCCGACGCAGCTCAAGTAGGAGTAGGTTCTGTGAAAGCTGTTCAAATTCTAAGTGGAACATCAGCGAGTGATACGGTGTATGTAAACTTGGATCTCACAAATGACGCTACAATGACCAAAATGATGACATGGCAAGACACATTTACAGGAGCTGTCAATCAGTGGGGCTCTGGATACTGGACTGATAATGCTGATCAGTTGAAATCACTAAACGTAGGACTCTCATGTGGAAGTGGAGCAGGAACAATGACGTCTGGTCGAATCACTGTGTACGCGAGTCAAAACTAACATGCCTACCGCATATCAAAATCCCTTAGAAGCCTCACAAGGATTAACTTCCGCATTTAATCCTACGACCACTCAACAGAAACAATCGATAGCATACGCCGCTTCACTCGTTCCTACAAAAAAAACCACAGAGCCTACTGTCTTAGGTTCTACAAATATCGATCAGAAGAATCGAGAGAATACAAACAAAATAAACTCAATGCTTCCTCCAGGACAAGTGGTGGGTCCTGATGGAATCGCTCGGAACGCTGATCAGACATTTGCTGAAGCAGGTTCAGATGCGACTCCTCAAATTGGAGAGAATGGATTGCCAACTGGAATGTACTCTTCGGGAGGCATAAACTACGCTCTAGGTCCTTCTAATGGAAAGATTTCAAGCGATCCTAATGTTCAAAGGATTCACGATCAATTCACTTCTTTAAAGAGTGAGATGGATGCCACAGGCGCCGCTTTGATAGAAAATATCAAGAATCAATTTGCAGGCCTCGTAAAACAACAAGAGCAAGCGAATCGAAGTTCGAATGCAGGTGTCTTCTCTCTCCTTCAAAGAGGAGGTTCGCTTCAAACAGGTTCTTCAGAAGGGATTATTCAATCTCAGGTCTCATATGGCCTTCAACAGATTGCTGATTTAAATACAAAAGAACAAGGAGCAATTATTGCAGCTAAACAAGCGATGCAGAATAACGATTATAAGATTCTTGATAAACAACTCACAATTGCTCAAGAAGCTGGTAAGGCAAAACAAGAAGCGGCTCAGAAGATGAGTGATTCTATTATAAAAGCAAGAGAAACTCAAACAAAACAACTTCAACAAGCAAGTCGTGATTCGGCGATTGGAGGATTAATGGAGCAAGGAATTACTGATCCAAATCAGATGTTGAATTATTTAAATTACGATGATGAGGGGAATATGATTGGTGATTTTACTGCTGATGAAATTGCGAAAACACTCAAGAATCTCTCAAAAGAAGTGGGGATCGGACTTGACAAACTCACTGGTGAAACCAAGAATTATTCCATACTGAAAGACATTCCTGGGATGCTTCCCACAACTATAACTTCGTTAGGACAATATTTAAAATGGAATCACGACCTCACTACTTCTAAAACTGCTTCTGAAGTAGGAAATGGCGCTCCTACAACTTCAGATCAATTTTCAAGAGAACAAATAGCTCTCTCAGTAATCCCCACTCAACTTCGAAACTCCGACACAGAACTAAAACGCTATCTTGAAGGAATTAGACTAGGTCTTAAAGAAGGGAAAACTCCCTATCAGATTGCCGACGAATTAATGGGGTATAAAATAAACAATCCTACTCCATTTTCAGATAGTATGCGTCAGTATATCGCTGTTGCAAATCTTTCTGGTCCTGAAATAGGGAATGTGGCGCGTCTTCTTAATTCTGGTAATGAGGCGGGAGCTATTGCAGTTGTAGAGAATAAAGTTCTTCAAACTCAGAAACAAAATGATCCAGAAGCGTTTGTAGGAGAAGCAACACCTCGCTACTATTCAGAGAAAGTCGCTCAGATTAAAAAGACTATTGAGGATGCTGGATTAATGGATGCAATTGGTCCACTTGAAGGCACAGCAGCGACTGTATTTGGGAAACTTCCATTTGGACAAAGACGTGAAGCAGCTAAAATTCAAGCTCAAATAACCAATCTTGTCGCTGAGATGCGAAATCATCTTTCAGGCACCGCTGTTACGGAATCTGAAAAGAAATTCCTCGAACCTCTCGTTGCTTCTCTTTCAGATAAGAAAGGTATTTTCATTAATAAACTAGATGAGATTTCTAGTAATTCTCTAACGCGTTATAATCAAACTAGAGCCTCTGGAGGTCTTCCTGAATTGAATGAGGCTCAACTTCTCGATAAATCAAAGCGCGTTTCTTTGTATGGAAGTGGAGTGTCTCAAAACAATAGTATTGATAATGAAGAAACAGCTAAATCAACAATTATTGAATATGGTAAAACCAATCCTCAGAAACAAGCGGAAATAAAGAATTTGATGGCAAGTGATGAATATACATTTGAAGATATCAAACAGATCTTAGGGATATAACATGCTTACTCCTGAACAAATCCAAATGGCTCGAGAGAAGTATGGAATACAATCCGCACCTTCACCTATGACGACAAATAGAGTTGCTGAATTAGACACAGCATGGGGAGCGACTCCTATTCCTATAGACACAAGATCGTACGGCGAGCGAGTAACTGAAAAAGTTGGATCTGATATCGCGACACGTGTTCCAAAGATGCAAGAAATCCTCAATCGTCCTGATACAGGGAAAGTAGAAAAAGGAGTACAAGCATTTGGACAAGGAGCTGGAATGGCGGCTCATACACTAGAAACTACTCTAGGAGAGGTTCCTGGTGTTAAACAAATTGTAGGAGCCGTAGGAGCTGGTATAAACTGGCTTGCAACCTCTGATTTGTCTCCCATCAAACATTTAGGAGATTTGATTGGAAGTAGTGAAACCCTCCAAGAAGCCGTTCATTTATATGACACAGATAAGAATTTTAGAGATACAGTAGACGGAGTAGCAAATATTGCTCGACTTGGAGGAGATGTTTCTGCTCTTGTAGAAGGAGGGAATTATGTGAAAAATGTTACTGATAAAGTGATTGCGAATGTAAAAGCTCGTACAAAAACACCTCCACCACCAGGACCTGATGGAGGAACTCCTCCAACTCTAACTCCCAAAACTCTTATAAAAAACATTAAGAGCGACATACTTCCAACAACAGATAGAATTGTGAGTCACGAAGTAACAAAAGCATTAGATCTCACTCAAGGAGATGTGAAAAACATATCTCTTTCAACTGGGAATGATGTGGGTGAATTTATCGCAAGAGAGAATCTTATTGGTAAAAATGTCGCTGAAACATCAAAAAATCTTGATGCTTTTTATAAGAAAAACTACGATGCGGTTAGAACTGAAATAGGAAATGTTAAAACAATATACGAAGCAGAAAATGTACCACGCTACACAGAAGCTCTTACTGAAATCAAGAAACAAATTGAAGATGTTCCAGGACTTCAAGAAGCAAACACAGAAATAGACGCTCTCTTGAAAAAATCGCAAGTAACCCTCAATGATGTTCAAAGAGTAAAAGAACTTATGGACGAACACTTCTCTCTTTACAAAGCTACTGGCGATGTTAAGGAGGGTATAGCAAAAAGTGGTCTAACTAACATTCGTAAAGATTTACGCTCTTTTGTTGAAGACGAAGTTAAGGCAAATACAAGCGCCGATATCAGAGTAATGAATAATAACGTCTCTACAGCACGATCTATCTCAGACGCTATCGAAACTCGTTCGACGCGTGGACTAACTCGCTCAATGATATCGACTGGAGATATCGTAACATATCTAGCCGGTAGTGCACTAACTCCAATTGGAGGAGTACTTGCAGTGATTGTAAAAAAGATCTATCAGAGTCCTTCTTTCAAGTTAAAATTCGTACAATGGCTTGATGGATTGAATGATGCGCAAAGAGCTAAAGCTGTAGAACAACTCAAAGAAGGAGTTGTTCCTAAAGAAATTCAATCTTTGTTGCCAGAATCTAATGATCTGCTCAAAGTTTCCCAAGAATCATCTCCAGTGAACAAGTCGGAGATAAACTCAAACACAGACACTACAAAAACCGCGATTCCTGCGAAGAATGATCTCATACCTAATAGTGTACGGGATTCTGCTTCAAAAGTCAAGGAAATTCCCACAACAGAGAAAAAATAATATGATCCGCTCTCTCTCACCACTCCAAAGAAAACAACTCACTCCTAGTCCGATAGATCTCTCTTCATTATTTACTCAATACAAAGAATTAGAGAATCTTCGCAGACAAGTTTCTGAATCACATTCTAAATACATTAAAGAAATAGAGAAGAAAATAATTCAACTTGAACAAAAAATTCAATCAGTAAAAACCCCCATGAGGGGTGATAGAGGGCTTGATGGGAAAGATGGTCGAGACATTAATCACACAGAAGTCGTAAAAGATGTTCTTAAACAAGTTCGACAACCAGAAGATGGAGAGACTCCTACTATAGATTATAAGAAAGTAGCCAGACTTGCTTCTCAACTTATCGAGCCTCCCAAACCTCAAAAAATAGACGAGAAGTTAATCATAGAGAAAATCTTAGAGTCTCTCAAAGAAGGAAAATTAAAACTCAACATCAAACACATCGATGGATTTAAAGAAGGATTAGAGCAAACAATCGCTCCAATACGAAATCTTGCAGCAGGATTTAGAGGAGGAGGAGATACAGTTGCTGCAGGAAGTGGGGTAACTATTACAAATACTAATGGCGTGAAAACAATTAGTGCTACAGGAGGTGGAGGATTCACTGCACTTACCGCTACCGAAACTCCAAATGGGATACTTCAAGTATTTACTTTCGCAGCAGCAACAGCGCAACCATCTTATCTAGTAGTGGATAATGTGTGGATGAAGGCGATTTCAAAAGCAGGGACAGTAAACTGGACGTGGGATGCAGGAGCAACACAAGCAACTTTTCAAAGTGGGTATGCACCAATAGATGACATCTTTGGTATTGTATGATTAAAAATATGTATAAAAAGATTCTATATGTCCTCGCAGCGATTCTACTTCCTATTCTAGCACTCGCAGCTCAAATATCTGTCCCTTCTGCTCCTAGTTCAAACTATGGACTTATCTCAACAACAACTGGAGCATACGTTGCTTCCTCAACAAGTCTCTTAATAGCTGGATCGGGTATTACATTCTCAGGGGGTATTCCAAGAATATTTGGACCATCTATCACCATCTCCTCCACAGGCGGCTCTGGCACCTTCTCATGGACACCAACATCCTGGGGCAACTCAACTTCTACCACTCTCGGGTTCTTAAACGGCTTTCTTTCTACAGCTTCTTCTACAATTTCATACCTCGGTACAGGTGGTGTGGCTTCTAATAATGGTCGCCTCTATAACGCCGCGACAACAACTTTCAATTCACCTCTCAACTACGCTTCTGGTGCAGTTACTCTTTCTACCGCAGGTACATGGTCAGGTCTTGCCGGCACAGCCTCCGCTCTCTCTCCAGGAGCTAACATAAATAACGTCGCATTCACTGGTGCGGGGAATATAACCATCTTCGCCGCGTCCTCAACTCTTCTTGGCGATGTTAATACGTTCACCAACGCACCGAAACTTGGCTCTCTGTCAGGATTTATAGGTGGCAATTCAGGGAATCTCTATGGCTTTGCAACATCAACCATTTTTGGTGTGGGAACGCCAGGTTATGTATGGTCATATCAAAATGGTGCAGCAGGATGGTACGCAACATCAACGAGTGGTGGAGGCTCTGTGACCGCTGTTACCGCGACTTCTCCTATTTTCTCTTCAGGAGGAGCAACTCCGAACATTACCTGGGCAGGGTTGGCAACGACAACTCAACCAGCCATATCTAATCTATTAGTATCCAACGGAGGAGCTGGAGTATTCGGAGTTGCCACCACGTCAGTGACGTGTTCTGGCAATACAACATGCTCTACATTTTCAGTCATAGGCCCCTCTCCTATAACTATTTCCTCCACGGGCGGTGGTACAGGTCTCTCCACGACTTCACCAATTGCGGGCAGTAATCTTCTCGTGTACTCCGCAGCGGGCGCGGGGGCAGCCTACGGAGCGGCTACATCCACTCTCACTACCTCGGGTCTTCTATCCATAACAAACGCACCATTCATTATTGGTGCTTCCGGTGCGGTCGTATCTATAGCCGCACAAGCCGCTAATACAGTCATAGCAAACGCTACAAGCGGCTCAGCAGTGCCAACAGCAGTAGCAACCTCTACGTTCTTCGGCCAACCAACACCAGGATCCGTACTCGCTTTTCTTGGGGGTAAATGGGTCGGAGCAGCGACCTCAACACTCTCCACAATCTCAGGCACACTCTCGACAGCAAACGGTGGCACTGGGCTTTCAAATCCAGGTGGCTTATCAGCTGGAGCGGTGCTTGAGTTTCGTGGGTCAGGTGGAGTAACTGCGATAAGTGCTGGTGCGCAATACTCAGTGCTTCAAAGCACCGCCTTAGGTGACGGATTTACGATAGGAGCAGTCAACCTTGCACAAGCGGCAGCAGTGACGGGTGATTTGGCATTTTCAAACCTTGCTCAAGTTACTGCAAATAGTGTCTTAGCAAACAACACCAGTGCGACAGCAGATGCTAGGGCGGTGGCAACATCAACCCTCTACGGACTCTCAACTGGCGGCATGGTACTTGGGTGGAGCAATACTCTGGGAGGCATAGGGTGGGTGGCTACATCAACATGTATTCAAATAACAGGCTCGTCTGCACTGTGCGATGGTGATGATGCTACTGGAGGGGCTGGTGGTGCGACATTTGGGCAATCATGGGAAATCGTAGGTGGATTCCTATCTCCAACGACAACAGTGCCGATAGCGGTTACTTCGACAGGTACGAGCACGTTCGCTGGACCTATATCGCTGGCGGGGACAGTATTCGCCACATCCACGGTAATTTGTATCTATCCAACACACTGTCAGTATCAAACAAATCCGAACAACGCCACGAACACCGCAGCGACTATCAATCAAGCGATGACGGATGTGAGTGGTATGGGTGGAGGAACTATAACGATGAAAGACGGTACGTACATGATTGCAGACACGCTACAGATTCCTTCGAATATAACGCTTCAAGGAACGGGAAGTACGACCATTAAGGCGGTGGACAATTACTCGCCTACTGTTTGTGTCGCCTATGAAAGAGGCTCATGCTTCATCACACACACACTGCTCACAGGTAAAATGGTTACCGCGACGTCAAGCCCTATTTCAAATATCACTATCCGAAACATTACTTTCGATGCTAATGGGTTGAATAAGGCTAATTTAGTTTCCGATGGGACGCAACAGGCCATCCATATTATTTCAGCCACTAATGTTCATTTTGAGAACAATACTGTCATCAACTCAGTGAACTGGAGTGTGTTCTTTGGAACAGTTACTAATTTCTGGATTGAGGGCAACCGAGTTTTCGCAGGTCAGAATACAGCGTATGACCAAGCTGATGGTATCCATGTTCGCCACGCGAAGAATGGTGTTATATCGAATAACGTCATCTCCACAAACGAAGGAGGGAATGACGGGGATGATGCTATCGCTGTGGTATCAGATGAGTTTGGTGGCACAGCCACAACGACGACTAACGTCATTGTGTCCAACAACGTTATTAAATCGTCAGGCTCACGAGGAATCCTTGTCGCTGTTGCTGGCCCTGATGATGTTACTGATGTTAAAGTTACGAATAACACAATTTCAAACACGTTAGGGAACGGTATCTTGATACAAAAGATTGGAACGGGTGCTGGTATATTTAAAAATATCGACGTGAGCGGTAACACTATAGTCAATTTCGGTGATGCAACACATAGCTCAAATGGCATTAGAGCAGACTACACTTCTACAACTAAATATGCGTTCGATCAGATGAGTGTGAACGGGAACACTATACGACTCTCAGGGAACTCTTCAAGTTCAGGTATCAATCTTCGACTAAAAGGGAATGGGTTGTCTGTAAACGACAATAATATATCTCAAATTATATCCTCGCCCGGCATTAGAATTGGTGATGCGTCTGCTCCAGTAAAAGACTTGACTGTTGTCGGCAACCGTATAGACATTGCTTCAAGTACCAACAACGGGGAAGGCCTCATACTGTACGGAACAGCACGCGGTGTCATTACGGGGAATACAATTAAAGGGAATCTAACAGGAACTACTTACGGCATAATTCTCTACGCCAATGCTACCGCTGGTAACGATGCTGTTGGTATCGCCAATGCAGAACCATCAGAATACAACCTGGTGGCTGATAACAACATCTATAACTTTGACAATGGCATTGCTGAATTAAACAACGGAGCCAATCCTGATAATAATTCATTCAGAAACAACGTCTATAACACCACTACCGCACCCCTCACAATGCTCGGAAGCCTAACGGGAATCTTTGAAATGATTGGGGGGTTCTTTGGGATGGGTACCACAACCCCTGGTACGTCGCTCTCTATTGGAAATACAGGTGCAAACACGATTAACCTCTCAACCACCGCCACTTCAACCTTCGGCTCAGGACTCAACATCCGCACCGGCTGTTTCGCGGTGAATGGTACTTGTGTCGGTGGTACAGGAACAGTTACAAGTATCGCCACAAACAATGGAATTACTGGCGGTACTATAACAACTTCGGGGACAATAGGATTAGCTGCTCTAGGCTCCGCAGGAGTCCTCGGAGCTGTAACCGCTACTATACCGACAGTTCAAGCAACTACAACCCTCTTCGGGGCTCTCGGAACGCCTGGGAGTGTCCTCATGTCCTCAAATGGTTCAGCGGTGTGGTCGGCGACATCGTCAGCAGGAGGGGGAACACCTAGCGGTTCGGACACACAGGTACAGTTTAATGACAGCAGTTCTTTCGGTGGGGCTGTGGGATTCGTATGGAAGAAGCTCACGGGCTTCCTCGGCATCGGCACAACAACACCGTCCATAGGTGTTACGACTATCGCTTCTTCAACAGCTCCGCAACTTTCATTGTCTGCTGGTGCAGGACTTGCTCAATGGGTCATGCGAAATGCAGGTGGAAACCTATTCTTCGCTACGACAACGGTAGCTGGAACAGCAACTACAACAACATCGGCTCTCACATTAAGCGGTTCTGGTAAACCAGGACTTTCGATAGGAAGCTCAACACCAGCCGCTACGCTCGCGGTGATGACTATTCCAGCGAACTTCACAAACCAATTCATGGTTGGTTCATCAACAGCGACGTCGTTCACAATCGACAATAACGGTGCAATCTTTGCTCCGAAGACTCTGGGTTCTGGTGCGGCTCAAACGGGCTACTGGTGCTATGACGCAAACGGACAACTTATCCGAGACACAGCAGTGTGTATCGTCTCTGCACGGAAGTTCAAGAAGGATATTACAGCTCTTAATGTTGGACTCTATGATTTGCTTCAACTGCAACCTGTCTCCTACCACTATAAAGACCCAACCTTCGGAGACGGATTACTCATGGGCTTCATCAGCGATGACACGCCCGACTCCCTCAAAGAGATGCTCGTAACCAAAGACTCGAATGGCGACGTGCATGGTTTCCGCTATGACCAACTCACATCACTCATAGTGAAAAGTATCAAGCAGATATATGAGAACGTGCTTGACTTAATCGCATGGAACAAAGACCAGGATGAAAGTCTCAAACGATTAGAAGCTGAGAATAACGAACTGCGACACCGCATTGAGGTGTTAGAATCTAAATTATGAAAAATACATTTGTAACTCTGGTGATTTTCTTCACACTGTTTGGAATGGCAAAAGCGGCAACAGAATACTTTAACGGCAATCCGTGGTCTGGTCAGTGGATTGATACAACATCATATGGTTATGGTATTAGTTCCTCGACACCGTGGGCGCGAGTGTCTCTCCATGCAAACGCAGTAGACGCATATACTACACTGTTTGCTATCGGCTCTTCAACACCGACAGCCACCACGACACTATTTTCAATAAGCAATACTGGCACCGTCAATCTCTTCAAAGGAACAACATTAGCTGCCCCTCTAAGATTGAGTGAAGGAGCAACCACTACCACGGCAGTAGACGGAGAAATTGAAATGGATAGCAATACATTCTATGGAACGACAGACGGAGGGAATAGGGGCTACATTCCTGTTCGTCATTTCATCCGCGCAGATGCCACCCGTACTTTCACAAGCAACACCAGTGAGCAAGCGATATTCACTTCTCCTGCGAACGGACGAATAACACTTGAAACGGGTCTGTATAAGTTTGAGGGGCTGATTCAAGTCGCCTCAATGTCTGCAACAAGTGGTAATGGTGCTGTAGATATTCTCGGAGCAGGAACGGCTGTTGTAGGCGCATGGTCATGGGCTGCTGTTGGTAACGACGCTGCTGCTGGAGCTGCAGGTGCGGCTGCTGGCGGTTCATGGATGCAAGCACAACAATCAGCTGCGAGCATTGTCACAGCAGGAACTGGTACAGGACTGTCGGTTAGAGTACGAGGAACATTTGAAGTCACAACCGCAGGTACGATGATTCCATCATTCACTATGGTGACGGCTGCTGCCAGTGTCTTACAAATCGGTTCGTATATGATGTTTGAGCGCATTGGAGGAACTACCTATACAACCGTAGGTCAGTTTAACTAACATGACGAAAATAATTGTCGGAATTATAGTTACTGCAGCATTTGGAGCTATTCCCGTGACAGTAGACGTAATCCCTGCTCGGCATATCACAATAAGTGGGACAGGATGCTTTGAACGTCTTATTGATGGTGGTGTAGTAGATATGACCGAACAGCAATATGCTGCCCTCTCCCAAAAGAACGCACGGCCGGTTATCCAAGCGTGGTGTGGAACGAAATTCGATATTCAAGAACGCCAGCCAAAGATCGGAGATTATTGGGATACTCCTGAAGGGACGAAATATTATTTTGATCCAGATAAAAATGAATCTATTAATTTGGATATCACTAAAGGAGAATTTACCGTTTCGAAACCATTATATGAATTGCTTACACCAGTCGCCGAAGCGGCTATTTCAATAGGCAATACTGCCAATAGCGGCGTTCTAGCTGCTGTAACTAGTACGACATTCGCCATCGATAATAATAAGGAAGATGTTATTGTCTCTGTCACTATCCGAGATACTCGTACCGCTGATACAGCAACAGCAACATATGCGGGGGCTGCTATGACTTCTGATAGAAGTGATTTATATACAGATGGTGATACCTCAATTGATTTACGAACTTATATTTTCAGAAAAACATCAGCTTCTACTGGTTCAAATAATGTCGTTGTTACTTTTTCAGGGTCGGTTGACCACGCTGGTGCATACGCACTGGCCGCTGCTGGGTTAAGTGCTACAGGTCAACCTGACGTAACTAATAGTGCTAGTGCCGACGCTACCGCCGGCACTGATCCGTCCGTAACATTTACTACGACAGTGGCGGATACGCTACTTATTGACGCTGTATATAATAAATCCGGTACAGACCTAGTTGCTGCAACAGGACAGACAATAGTTGCTCAACTCGGTGTAAACGCGGGCGGAGATACAGCATTAGCTGGGTATGAAATACTATCCGCCTCCGGTTCTCAAACTTCAACTTACACTGAAACCGTAGACGATGACTGGTTAATAACTAGTGTTGCATACGCGGCGGCAACAGCAGTTGCAGCCTCTACCCCCACTGTCCAAATCAACGGCCAGGTCAATCTCAATGGCCAGATGTCTATATGAACAGTATCCACACACTCGAACGCCACTATAGGAAACAGCAATGTTATAATAGGCAATACGAGTGTAATTATCCCATGACCCTCCTCCGCACTATTTTAGTTTTGGTACGAATAGGGTGGAATAATGTGCGTGGGAAGTACAACCCAACCAAAGGCGAAGTATCAGTCACCGCAGCCATCATCGGTTCTGTTGGTATGGTTATTGTCGCGATTATATCCTCATGGGCTACTTCTAACGCCACCGTTTCAGACGTGAAGACACAGGTTGCTACAGTCATCGAGCGAGAAAATAATCATTATGAAGAAGTGCAAAAACAACTTATGTTTACTGCTTCAGCTATCAATTCAATAGATACCAACTTAAAAGCTCTTCTCGAAGCACAAGGAGTTAGACAAGCTATAATAAAGAAGCCATGAAAAACTACGGACTCATAATTCCACCAATAGAAGCTGAGGATTTAGTCCTCGGAGGTTCTAAAAGCCTCGGAGGTCAGGTGCTCGTACCCGATGGCCAATGGGACGCCTGGCTCCCCGAGCCCGAAATACAGAACCTAAACTGTATCGAACCCTCCGCGTGCGTATCGTTCAGTCTCACCAACATCGTAGAAATAATGGAACGCCAAGAGTTCAACAAGACCAGCAACTATTCGGATAGGTTCCTCGCAACCGCTAGTGGTACTACTCGTAACGGCAATAGCTTAAAGACCGTCGCGCAGACTCTAAAGAACAAAGGATGCGCAGAGGAGAAAGACCTGCCCTTCGATGCGTCTATAACTACCTTTGAGAAGTTCTACGCTCCTATACAGGAACGGATTTATGCTCTTGCTCTTGTGTTCAAAGCCGAATTTGCATTCGGATATGAATACGTCAATCCTACTCCTGACGCTCTCATGGAAGCTCTTAAATACTCGCCCTTGCAGTTTACCGTCTACGCATGGGTACAAGACGCAGATGGTCTCTATTATCGCCCTACGGGTCTACAGGACGGTCACGCAACGGTCTGTTATGGGTATAAGAAGAACTACTACTGGCTTATATACGACTCCTACGACTCGAGTGGAGTGGTCTTAAAGAAACTCCGTTGGGATGCCCTACCACAACAGTGTCAACGGGTAACGCTTCACAGAAATGTGGTAGTCGAGACAGCATGGACAAGATTTGTAGCGCAACTCCGGGCACTCTTCGGACTATGAACTGGCTCCTCTCTTTCTTCCAAGAAGATAGGGAGTTTGGAGTTCAGAGGTCGCCGTTGTGGCCGAGTATAAGGAAACAACATCTTAGAATAGAACCATTCTGTGCGGCGTGTGGGACGGATAAAGATTTGGCCGTGCACCATATCATTCCGGTGCATATAGACGAATCACTCGAGGAGTCAGATAAAAATCTGATAACCCTCTGTAAAGTAGATCATCTTCTTGTCGGGCATCTGAATTCATTCTTTAGCTTCAACACCTCCATCCGGAAAGACGCCGCAGCACTTTATACGAAAATATTAAACCGACCATGACCCCATTAGAAACCCTTGGAGCAATACTACTCACCGCATTCGGCATTGCCGTAGCGTTATTTAGACGATACTATATGCCGTCTATGCCTTCAACTGACCACCTTGATACATTCCCACCAGAGCCGTACATACCAAGCTCTGTACCGCCTATAATGGCCCCTACAGAGACAAAAACACCGCCTGTGACGAATAAGACGGAGTCGAATCTCCTATGGGATACCAAGGAACATGTGAGACATTCCGTAAGGGTTATTTGTGATGAGGAGGGATTGGACTTAGAACAAAAGGACACCATGTGCGCGACGATAGGTGCTGAAAGCATTGGGTATAATATTAAAGCTATTAATAAGAATTACATAATAAAGAACGGGATAAAGATACTAGCTAGTACTGACTTCGGTCTATGTCAATGGAATGACTACTGGCATGGGAAAGAGATATCTCCTGAGGACGCTCTAAACAATCCTGAGAAAGCTGTGAGACTTATGTGCCAATACTGGAAACGTGGTCAAAGAGACTTATGGATTGCGTATAAGAATGGCAGTTATAAACAGTATCTTGTATAAAAAATACTTCATGATAGACTATGAAGGATGACAACTAGAAACGAAGCCGAAAGGAAACGAATTAGCGATACACTCAAAGGCAAAGGAATAAAACCTTTACAAAGGTACGATATCACAGGGAAAAAGCGTAGCTCAAAATGGTACGCAAAGTTTATGACGACTTTGAAAAATAAATGGCCGAAGATGTATAAATACTGTCTAAGCTGTAATAAAAAGTTTATCATTATTCCTGCTAGGGAAAAGACTGCAAAGTTTTGTTCTTATTCTTGTTTCCACTCTTCAATTAGGAAACCGGAAGAGTGGCACCGCGCACGTTATATGAAAGATGCAGAACTTCGACGTGTTAGAAAAATAGATGGTGGAGGGTCATTCACCGTGCAAGAATGGTTAGATAAATGTAAAGAGTTTGGTGACCAGTGTCTCAAATGTCATAGGAAAGAACCAGAAGTAACTATATGCGCCGATCATATTATTCCTATCTCAAGAGGCGGCTCAAATGATATATCAAATATACAGCCACTTTGTCGATCTTGTAATGCTAGGAAGGGCACGAAAACTATAGATTTAAGAACTCCATAGCTAAAAGATGCGGTGTGGAACAGTTATCAACACCACGGTAAAAAACCTGTTTGTTTAGGTGTATACTAAGCAACATGACTACACAATCAATATTAGAGTGGATTTCAAGAAGTTCTGCTAACCCAGAGAATACGTCTTTAACCCTAAAGAGTCTTGCGGCATTATTGGTTCTCTTCGGCGTAGATAGCTCAATAACTGACCAAGGTGTCGGAAGTATCATGAATATCATAACTGGTGTCGGTATGATAATCAGTGCCATCACCGCCCTCGTAGGCATCGCACGCAAAGTGAAGCTCGGACGGTGGAGTGCTCCTAAATCCTACTCAACCGACGTGTAATTCTGCTTAACCCGACAGCCATGGGGCTGTTGCTTTGGTTTGCGATGTTTGCCTCGATACCATCGAGCGTATTAACGGTGCCTATAACATATGCGCAGGAAATTGTATGGACGCCAGAGATGGTAAAAGATTTGGCAATAGCCGAGTCCAGGAAGCACGGACTGAATACAAAACGATTCCTTGCCGTTATTGATTGTGAAAGCCGCTTTGAACCTAAGGGGCAAAGCAACCATTATAAAAATGGTGTTCGTGAAAAGAGCTACGGAGCGGTGCAAATCTACTTACCAGCACACCCTACGATCACAAGAGAGATGGCTGAAGACCCTAGTTTCGCTATTCCATGGATGGCTGAACAGTGGGATAAAGACAACGCAAAAATATGGTCATGTTATCAAGATTTGTTTCTTTAACTCTTCAGGCAGACTCTCCCAAGTAACCACTATCTTCTTACTAAAGAGATTGGCTAACTTACGGTGCAAAGCTTTATCCGCATCTCGCTCTTTCTTCATCTTTAACTTACAGGCAAAACACCGAGCATGCGGCACGCTAGACACTCGCATAAGAAGAGTATCGCAGGATTCGCACTTGAGTTGTATATAGGCCATACGCTAAGTATACAATAAAAAGAGAGGCCATTGAGTTTATCAACAACCTCTCTTGGCTCACTTCTTAACTTTAAAGTACCTCCCATTCGTGTGACACCAGATGACCTTACGTTCACCGATGTACTCCACCAAATGGGAGTTCATGCACTCCGTGCACTTTGCCCATTCGCCTGTCTTGATTACTTTGTCCATGATTTCCTCCGTGTCTTCATGTGCGGGCAACCCTTCGTGCAGTATGCCCGTATCTTGGCTAAAGGTGGGTTCTTCCCGATCCGACAATAATAGAATAGCATGGGCAAGAGCCTCACATGCACCTCCTTCCTTTGTTACTCCGCACCGCAATGCCAGTGAACTCCGTGTAGTCCTTATACGGTTGGCGTACGACTACGACTTCATTTCGTGGTATTTCCCTCTCGACGGAAATTAAAATGCCACAGGGGCATTTCCTAATTTCCAGGAAATTCTTTCCAAACTCATGCACCGAATGGAACAAGAGTTGTGCGAACCTCTCGAAACTGAACTTGCGATTACAACTGAAACACTGCTTAAACATTAAGCACCTCCTTTGTTGGAAGACTCGGCTCTGTGGATTCCAGTCTTATGCTGCAGCATCATCTCTGAAAAAAGGGTTCTATACGCTCTATACATACAGCGTCCCGCCACAGAATCGAATCCTCCAACCCTCTCTATTTTACCACCTTCATCGAATCCTCCAACCCTCTCTATTTTACCACCTTCA